>NZ_RQVN01000010.1 GCF_003992135.1 Veillonella sp. VA142
TTTAGCACTATAATCATACCACGAAATCACTATGGATTTTTTATATTCAATTGTTCAATTTCATTATACAATTAACCCATATAAAAAAATAAATAAAAAGTAAAGATTTAAGAGTAAAAAGTAAAGATTTACTGAAAAAAGTAAAGATATATATCTAACAAGTAAAGAGGAATGAAAGATTAGACGATACAGTTGTTCGTGACTCAAGCTACATACAAAGTATCTCTTCTCATGGTATAATACGATGTGATATAAGGAGGGCCTATGACGATACAAGATAGGATAATTGCCTACTGGAAAAGGCGGAGCGGTGATTTTGGAGCGCTGCGCATGAGGGAATTACAATCGAAGTTAGCCCCACGATGGTTGCGCGAGATTACTCCGTATATTAAAGATCATCATCAACGAATTTTAGATTTAGGAACAGGCACAGGCTTTTTTGCATTTTTGTTAGCACAGCAAGGGTATTCGGTGACCGGCATTGATTTGACGGAAGAGATGATTGCGGTGGCGAAGGATCAAGCGTTGATATTGCAGAATTCATTACAAGGTTCGGTGGATTTTCACTGTATGGATGCCATACAATTGGAATATGTAGATGCGTCCTTTGATGTAATCCTAGCAAGGAATCTGACTTGGACCTTACCGGATGTGGAAGCAGCCTATAAGGAATGGTACCGTGTACTGGCGCCGAAAGGTGTGCTTATCAATATTGATGGCGATTATGGAGTAGAACTTAAGGTGCCTGTAGTGGCGAATCATCACATTCACGAAGGGGTTTCTAAAACAACGATGGAGGAGTGCATTGCCATAACAGAGGAACTTTCCATCAGTCGCATGGATCGTCCTCATTGGGATGCACATATGATGCGCAAAGCAGGCTTTTCCAGAGTGTATTTAGATATGGCGGTGAGTAGCCGTATTTATAATGAAGAAGATGAATTATATAATCCAGTGCCACTCTTTTCCATTGTGGCAAGAAAATAAGGAGGTATTATGCAAACTTTTGAAACTTTCAACGTAACAGAAAAAAATAAATTCGCTATGGCTTCTGCGCTAGCAATGACAGATTTTACTAAGTGTTTTGAGCCGGTGCTGCTTGTATTTGGACAGTCTGGTGTGGGTAAAACGCATCTATTGAAAGCCATGGAGCAAGAAGCAGTGAAACAGAATGCAGCTATCCGTGTACGGTATGTGACAGGGACGCAGTTTATAAAAGAATATAACGATAGCGTGACCTATGGTGAAGTGGCAGATTATATGGAAGAGTACTGTAAATTACACTTGTTACTAGTGGATGATGTGCAAGACATTGTGTATAGCGATGACGAAGGGGCCAAGAAAATGTTTATGCGCCTCGAGACGGGAATGAAAGCTAAACAACGTCGTATGGCAGTTGCGTTTGATGATACGTTCGACTCTGAAGATCGTTCTAATGAATTGCAGAATGAATTGACCGATGGAGTTGTGGCTTTTATCGAATAGAAAAATGAATAGAAAGCGGTTATTACACTGTATAACTAAGTGATATAACCTATGATAAGAGGCGGATTTCAATCTATAGAAATCCGCCTTAATATCTGTTATACTTGAGAAGAAGAGTTTCTATTGAGCGAGTGCTCAGGAGAGGAGATAAAGTATAATGGCTATTTCAGAAGAAGTGCGGCAACGCTTTGCAGGGGAGTTCGAAACGTTTCAAAAAGGAATTGAGGGTTTCTTTGCGAAAGAGATTGCTCCTAAAGATTTCAAAGGTATTGGTGGAGGGTTTGGCAGCTATGCCGAACGAGGCTTTGAAAGCGCAATGTTACGGTTACGTTTCTTTGGTTCTCGTATTCTTCCATACCAAATGAAGTTTTTAGTAAATGCAGTAAAAAAATATGATTTAAAATATGTGCACTTTACAACAGGTCAGTGTATTCAATTCCATAAATTGCAAGGTGAGCAAATTTTAGAACTGTATAAAGAATGTTTTGAACACGATATTTATAGCCGTGGAACTGGTGGAGATAATTTTCGAAATGTGACAGCTAGTCCATTGCATGGTGTACATCCAGAGGAACCATTTGCAGTGACACCGTACTTGCAAGCTGTTAGCGAATATGCCGTTTCTTTGATAGGTACGTTGGCATTGCCACGTAAATATAAAATTGGATTCTCTGTGGTAGATAATGAAGGTCATGCAAACTATAAGGATTTAGGATTCTTGGCAAAAGAAAATGGCAAGTTCGATGTCTACGCAGGTGGCGGTATTGGAGGCGGCTCTGCCTTTGGTGTCTTAGTAGATGAAAATGTAGATCCAAATGAAGTATTACACCATGTGGAAGGTATGTTGCATTTGTACCATGAACTAGGTGATTTTAAAAGTCGTGGTAAAGCACGTTCTCGTTTTATAGCACAACGGTTAGGGAAAGAAGAATTCCGTAAAGCATACCATGAATATTTAGCAAAATCTAAAGCAGCCCATGATTTAACATTGTCTGTAGAGCCATATACCGTGAATAAAGTCGGCACCTCTACACCTACAACAGTATTGGCAAAACCTCAAAAACAAAAAGGTTTGTATTATATTCAATACAAACCATTAGTAGGTACACCACCGATGGATGTATTCGTAAAATTATTTGATTACGTAGGGGGCTTAGAAGAAACAGAAATCCGTATTTGCGGTGATGAATCCGTATATATTGTAAACTTAACGGGTGAAGAAGCAGATGCAGTAGCAGCTATTATCGGCGATACACATGCAAAAAATAAATTCGAGCATACTGTATCCTGTGTAGGAGCTACTATTTGCCAAATCGGATTCCAAGATTCTTCTGGATTGGTACAAGTAATTAAGGATACATTAGAAGCGCAAGGATTATCTACAGATCGCTTACCACAATTGCATGTATCTGGTTGCCCATCTTCTTGTGGTACACACCAAGTGGGTACACTAGGATTCCATGGATTTACAAAAGTAGTAGATAAAAAGCCTCAACCAGCTTTCAAAGTGTTCGTAAATGGTAATGGTGAAGTAGAAGGTCAACGTATGTCCGATGAACTAGGCGTTATCACAGTAACGGATATTCCTAAGTTCTTTATCGACCTTGTGAAAGCTCTGGAAGAAGCAAAACAAGATTTTGATACATGGAAAAATCAACAACCAGAGGCATTCCAAGCAGTGCTTAGTAAATATCTATAATAGATGTAAAAACGTTCTTACTTAGGTGAGGACGTTTTTATTTGTTAGTGTCTTAGAGACATATCGTTGTATTATTCAGCAGTAAGATAGAATGGAAGGCAAACTCAATATAGCACTTGGATTGTATTGAAGAATTAGGTTAGATACGGTATAATGAAAGAGATATCTCAAGATTGAGAATGAAAACTTCATGTAGTATAGTCATGCAAGTTTTGTTCATAGAAGTGTATATAGGAGAGTCCAATGAAAAAAAGTACATTAGCTTTAGTAGGAGCTATGGCATTTGCTACAACATTTGCAGTAGCACCGCAAGCACATGCTGAAATCAACGAATATTCTAATTTAAATGATAAAACAGTGGTGGTACGCCAACCTGGTCAATCCATGGTATTATCCATGCGTGAGGTAGCAGGGATCTTTGTAGGACGCTATGTAAAAGCTGCGGTTAGCTCTATTACGTTAGACCCATCCAAAGGAAATTATCAGTACGTGGTAGTAGGTTATACACCAAAACAAAAAATCACTATTGATGTAGACGTAATCACTGGTAAAGTAGTGCGTGAATTCCGTTCTAGTAAAGCAAAAGATGTAGCATCTAAAGTGTTCAATCCGTTGAAAGTAATTTCTCCCAAAGAGGCAGAAGTAGCAGCTCGTGGTTTGGTAGGAGAAGGCTCTTTCACTAGAGGATGGGAAATCAAAGCAGAAAACAATGAAGTTGTTTATATAGTTCGTACGCAAGATACTGATGAGAAAGAATACAGTGTCAAAGTAGATGCTGTGACAGGGAAAGCTCTTGAAAAAGGGGCTCCTATTGATTGGGCTAAAATCAAAGCTGATCGTTTGCGTAATGATGGGGTAGGTAAACCGTTTACATTGCAACAAGAACCAGAAGATGATGCTTCAGATCCTACGAAGACATTATAATAGGTGAAGCATGACGTATCATAATATTTTATTTACAATTGAAAATAATGTGGCTACTATTACCTTTAATCGTCCGGAAGTGCAGAATGGTTTTAATGTGCCAATGTGCAAAGAAATTCTAGATGCTATTCGTGTAGTACAGGAAACAGAGGAAGCTCGTGTATTAGTGTTTAAAGCAGAAGGCAAGGTCTTTTCTGTAGGCGGAGATCTAACAGAAATGAAACGTGCTGTGGAAGAAAATGATACAGAATCTTTGTTTGAGATTACTCACTTGGTGATGGAAATTTCGTTAGCGATGAAGCATTTACCAAAACCTGTTGTGATGTGCACCGATGGTGCTGTGGCAGGGGCGGCTTTCAATATGGTGTTGGCTGCGGATATGTGTATAGCTTCTACGAATAGTCGCTTTATTCAGGCTTTTGTGAATGTAGGCTTAGCGCCAGATGCTGGTGGTATGTACTTGTTGAGTCGTGCTGTAGGTATCAACCGTGCTATGCAACTAGCTATGACGGGAGAAGCGGTGACTGCTGAAAAGGGCAAGGAATATGGTTTTGTTTATAAAGTGTGCGAACCAGAGATTTTGGAACGCACTACCAACCGTTTAGTACAACGTTTAGCGAAAGGGCCTGTTCATTCGTACCGGGCTATGAAGCAAATGATGTGGGCAAGTTTCTTTACAAATTTTGAAGAATATGCAGAATTAGAAGTGAAGATTCAAAACTCATTAGGAGCTACAGAAGACTTCCGTGAAGGTGTACGTGCTTTTGCAGAAGGAAGACGACCAAAATTTAAATAATACATCTGTGGATATGAATAGAAAGAGCTATTACGACTAAGTAAAGTCGGTAATAGCTCTTTTAGCATTGTGGAGAATAGATAGGTTTATAAGAATAGTCTATGTATCTCCTGCGTTTATATATGCTAGGATCTATGATTTCAAAGATAGTCCAATAAAAAAGGACCCTTCTAGAGAAGAGTCCTAGTATAGTTGTGATTAACGGTCGCCGTTAAAAATGGAGTTTTTAACAATAACGTAGTCAACTTTTTTGATAGCTTGTAATGTAGTGCCACCAGCATAAGAGATAGAAGATTGTAAATCTTGTTCCATTTCAGTCAATGTATCGAAGATACTACCTTTAGATGGGATTGTAATTTTTTTTCCTTCTACATTTTTGCGCTCCCCTTTTTGATGCTCGGAAGCACTGCCAAAGTATTCTTTATAAGCAACTCCATCGATGGTTACTTCTTTACCTGGAGATTCGATATGACCAGCGAATAAAGAGCCAATCATAACAAAGGAAGCACCGAAACGAATAGATTTCGCAATGTCACCGTGATCACGGATACCACCGTCAGCGATAATAGGCTTTGTAGCTGCTTTTGCACACCAACGAACAGCGGACAATTGCCAACCACCAGTACCAAAACCAGTTTTTAGTTTAGTGATACAAACTTTACCAGGTCCGATGCCTACTTTGGTAGCATCAGCACCAGCATTTTCTAGTTCACGAACTGCTTCAGGAGTACCTACGTTACCAGCAATAACAAAACTTTCAGGAAGTTCGCGTTTAATATGTTGAATCATGTCGATAACGCTGTTGGAATGGCCATGAGCGATGTCGATAGTAATATATTCTGGGCATAGGTTTGCTTTTTTTAATTCATCTACGAATGCAAATTCCTCTGGTTTAACACCAATAGAAATAGATGCAAATAAACCTGCCGCATGCATGTCTTTTACAAAGTCCAAACGCTTTTCTGGTTGGAAACGGTGCATAATATAGAAGTAGTTTTTAGCAGCTAGTTCTTTGGCTAACTTTTCATCAATGATAGTTTGCATGTTAGCTGGCACAATTGGTAAACGGAATGTACGATTTCCTAGTTTAACGGTTGTGTCACATTCGCTACGGCTAGATACGATACACTTGTTTGGTATCAATTGCACGTCTTCATAATCGAAAATGTTTGTAGTATTGATCATTATTTGTTGCCCCCTAAATAGACATAATTAGGATTACACGATATAATCCTTATCTATTATACATAAGACCTCTAATCTTGGCAATAATAGGAGGAAGATACATATTCATTTTTACCATGCTAATTTGTACTAGGAGAATATTCAGGTTTGTGAAAAAACATATAGATAAAAATAGATTAAAAGTGATACAATAAAAGAAAATATAATCAGATAACTTGATAATATATTTCAATAAATTATTGTATAAAAAGGAGATAGATATGAGTTATACAAGTTCAACAAAAACAAGAATGCTAGTAGAAGGCGGTTTAGTTATCGCTATGGCACAAATTTTAAGTATGTATGTCATTTACCAAATGCCACAAGGTGGTGCGGTAAAAGCGGCTAACTTGGTACCCTTGTTGATTTATGCGTATCGTTGGGGCGGTCGTGCAGGTATTTTAACTGGTATTGCATATGGGATTGTCCACTTCTTATTAGGTTTTAAATTTACCATTCACTTTATGAGTATTATCTTAGATTATATTTTGGCGTATGGTGCTATCGGTATTGCAGGATTCTTTGGCGGTTCAAGTACTGTGAAAGCCTTCTTTGGTGCTATTTATGCCATCTTAACACGTTTTGCCATGTCAGCCATCAGTGGTGTAGTGGTATTTGGATCCTATGCGCCAGAGGGAACAAGTCCTTGGATTTACTCCCTAACGTATAATGCAACGTATATGTTACCAGATATGGTGATTAATCTTGTTGTATTGGCATTATTATATGTGCCAGTAATGCGTGGATTAGGTCGTGTGACACCAAACCATAAATAAGAAAATATCTAGGACAGGAGATATTATGATTTCTGAATTGGGAATTATTGTATTAGCGGGTGGACTTAGCACCCGTATGGGAACGGATAAAACGAGATTACCTTGGGGCAGCAGCACTCTATTGGGAGAAATGCTCCGCAAGGCGGTCCTAACAGAGTGTGGAGAGATTTTAGTTTCCATTAATCGAGAACTAGAAGAATCAGAGGCACATATTATTGAGGAAGCTAGATCCTTTGGACGTGATATTCAATTAGTACCAGATACGATTGCTATGAAAGGCCCGCTGAGTGGATTACAATCCACTCTTTCAGTAGGGTCTAGAGAAGCTTATGTTGTAGTGTCTGCTGATATGCCTTGGTTTTCCTTTCACTGGTTGCCATCTTGGGAAGTACATATCGATGCCTTTCTGCAAGGCGAATTATTAGCTATGGTGCCTTATGTAGGATTGCAAGAGTATGAGCCCTTGGCAGCCATATATAAACGGTCAGTGCTAGACACAATTCAGGAAGCCTTAGAAGGCGAAGATGTATCTATGCATGGCATATTGGATAAGATTCCATATATGGAAATGGATATGATTGAAGAAGCCGAGTTATATAATAATGTAAATACTCGTTTATCCTATAAATTGGCAAAAGCGAAGGCTGTAAATCGAGAACGTTCTGTGCCGATTGTAACTATTAGTGCTAGCCAGTCCAAATCGGGTAAAACAACGGTGGCTACAGCTCTGATTAACCTTCTTTCACAGCGAGGTATCGTGGTGGGAATGGTCAAAAGTGATGGACATGGATTCAGCATGGATCAGGAAGGCACAGATACGTGGAAGGCTAGCCAAGCTGGTGCGAAGGCGGTAGCGATAGCTGGACCTAATGGATATGCTATGGTGGTACATGGTGAAGGTATGCAACGGCAACAGCAACTGATTCGCTTGGCTAATGAAATGCCAGTGGATTTGGTGCTTTTAGAAAGCCGGAGTCATGGTGTAGCACCTATTATTGAGGTGTTCCGGGATAATCACAATGAAACACGATTACCACAATTAGAAGAAATTGTAGCAGTGGTCACAGATATACAAGAAACATTAGATGGAAATACAATTTGCGAGCAGTTTAGTTTCAGTGAAGAAGATATGGAGCGCTTAGCTGATTGGATAGTAAAGGAGTTGTTATAATGCAAGTAGTAACCGTAGAAGAAGGTTTGCAACTAGTGGAAGCTCCTTTTACCGATAGTGCATATAGGGTAGAAATGGAATCTGTACCTATTGGTCAGGCCTATGGAAGAGTGCTAGGAAACACTGCTTTGGCGCAGATGAACTATCCGCCCTTTAGGCGTTCGGCTATGGATGGTATTGCTATTCGGTATGCAGAAGATACAAGGACATATCGTATTTTAGGGGCCATTGGTGCAGGAGAAGTCTTTCAAGGTCAATTAGCACCTGGTGAAGGGATTCACATTATGACGGGTGCTATGGTACCAGACTCAGCTGATACAGTAGTAGTAAAAGAGGCTTTAACCTGGGTTACTGAAGCAGAAGTAACGGTACCTAGCCGCATTGAAGTGGGACAACATATCATCCTTGAAGGGGAAGATATACAAGTTGGTCAGGAATTATTGCCAGCAGGTACTGTATTGGAAGCGGCACAAGTGGGAATCTTGGCAGGACAAGGATATAGTGAAGTGTCTGTGTATCGCAAGCCGAGAGTCATTGTGTTAACTACAGGTCGTGAAGTGCAAGAACCATCAGAGTCATTGCAAGCGGGACATATTTATAATTCCAATCGGTATTTACTAGAAGGTACTTTATATGCTTTAGGTGTTGATGTAGTGGGGGTAGCCCATTTGTCAGATGCACCAGGTACAGTGGATGATAACATTGCTACCGTACAACATATGTTAAATACATTGAGACCAGTGGATATGATCATTAGCACTGGAGGTGTATCGGTAGGTGACTATGATACGATGCCTGAATTGTATGAACGTTTAGGAGCGGATACATTGTATCGACGATTGCATATGCGTCCAGGTGCGGCATCCTTTGGAGGTATTATTAGGGGCAACAACCATACTACATGGTGTATGGGTCTATCAGGAAATCCTACAGCTGCAATGAATCAGTTCTATTTATTGGTGTTGCCTGTATTAGAACGCTTGTCTGGACGGATGGTAATGACTACCTGGATAGAATGTCGTCTAGGTGAAGTGGTAGATAGAAAACATCCTCTTGACCGCTATTATCAAGGGCAGATTAGGTATGAGGCAGGTTCCTGTTGGGCATATCCTAATTTAGGTATGACATCGGGAGGCCTAAAAGCCCTAAGTGTAGCCAATGGTTTGATTAAAATCCCTGGTGATAGTAATCGCTTAGAGGTAGGAACATTGGTGAAAGTATTGCCTTTCAGTCGATAAAAAGAATAAAGAAACAAAAAAATGAGTAGATACCCTTTTTAACTACAAAAATTCTTGTATAAATAGAAGATATTTGTTATAATAATTCTATAGAATTTTATAAGTAAGGTCTACATAGAGACACATCGTACACGTACCCTGTGCCTCTTTTTGTATGGTCTTCAAAGGATAGTATTTATGAAAAAGGAGATTCTATGTCAGTATTAAAAAGACTTGGATTATCTGGGTGGATTGTTATCGGCTTATTAGCGGGTGTACTAGTAGGTTCTGTAGCCCCAGATTTTGCAAAACAATTAAAACCATTGGGCGATGTATTTATTCGTATGATTAAAATGATTGTAGTCCCATTGATTTTTAGTTCCCTTGTAATGGGCATTGCCGGTACAGGCGACTTTAAAAAATTAGGCCGCTTAGGTGGTAAAGCTATTTTATGGTTTGAAATCGCCACTACCATTGCCTTATTTGTTGGTTTATTTGTGGTAAATGTATTTGAACCAGGTGTGGGTGTGAACTTAACGGCTAATGGTAATGCAGTGGATATTGCCAATAAAGCTGCCGCAAAAGGGGCTGTGGATCACGTACAAATGTTGGTAAATATCATCCCTACGAATATCGTCGATGCTATGGCACGTGGTGATATGTTGCAAATCATCTTCTTTAGCTGTATGTTTGCTATTGCCGCTGCTACCATCGGTAAAGAAGGGAAACAAATCGTTGAACTGTCCAAAGATTTAGCGCACATCATGTTTAAAGTAACACATTATGTGATGTATGTGTCCCCAATTGGTATCTTCGGCGCCATTGCGTACACTGTAGGTAACTTTGGTTTAGGTATGTTAATCCCATTGATGAAGCTTGTATTCACATTGTATGGTGGTTTGGCAATTTTCTTGGTTATCATTATTCTCATTGGTTCATTCTTTACAAAGGTAAATTTATTTAAACTTGCTAAAGTGTTGAAAGAACCAATTGTGTTGGCATTCTCTACAGCAGCGTCTGAAGCAGCCTTGCCAATTGCAATGGAGAAGTTGAAAAAGGTAGGTATTCCTAACCAAGTAGTAAGTTTTGTATTACCTTTAGGATATACATTTAACTTGGATGGTTCCACATTATACTCATCGTTAGCAGTTGTATTTATTTCTCAAGTGTACGGTGTACCATTCCCGTTAGAACAACAATTATTGATGGTATTAACATTGATGGTGTCTACGAAAGGGATTGCCGCAGTACCAGGTGCGTCATTAATTGTTATCGCGGGGACAGCTGCAGCTTTTGGCTTGCCAGTAGAAGGCTTGGCATTAATTTTGGGTGTAGACCGTATCCTAGACATGGCGCGTACTGTGTGTAACTTGTCTGGTAACTGTTTAGCAGCCGCTATTGTAGGCCGTTGGGAAAAGGAAGTGTCTGCTGAGCGCCTCGCAGAGCTAATCGACAACCCATTGACCGATGAAGAAGTAGATGCGTTAGAACAAGCAAGCTTTGAACATGTTGGTAAACAACAAGCATAATTAGTTTTGCTGATAATATTGAAATAGAATATAGGGAGCTGTGACAAAATAGCTACCAATAACATAGAGGAAAGTTGATTAAAAAGTATCAACTTTCCTCTATTTTTTATATTTTAATAGGCAAATGTAAAAATGTGTTTTTTGTTACAGGCTACCCTTTGACATATTGTGATTGTAGACTATCATAGTTATATATAAAAATATAGGGGTAGAAATTTTTTGGGAATGGCAGAATAGAAGAAGCAAGAAAGACAAAAAAATACCATGACCATCACTAAGATGTTCATGGTATTTGTAGATAAAGTTCTTTAGGTCAACTGTAGGGAAGAGTAGAGGAGAAGACCTAAAGATGTGAATGAAGGATGTGTATCTGTGCGCGACATACTGTAGAGGTAGCATGGTAGAGGTAGCTAGTTATGTCGCATACATATATTATGAGGCCCTATAAAGGAGTTGAGGAGTTTATAATATACGTACATCACTTCACAAGAAAGAGAGTATCATAGTTTTGTTACTCTTTATCTGTAGTATAAACTAGGAACGTCAAAAGAATGTCAAAATAAAAAACTTTTTTGAAATTTTTTTTGGAAAATGACTAGTACACATATTTGTATACACTAACTGTACTATTGTATCTCTATAAAGGATTTGCTATAATACGTTTTATAGAATTTTAGGATAGGTTCTGAAAGAGACATTCTGTACTTGTACACCATCGCCTCTTTTTATATGGCCTGAACAAGTGTTGGTATGTAAAAAGGAGATTCTATACTATGTTAAAGAAAATTGGATTATCAGGGTGGATTGGCATTGGACTATTGGCCGGTGTCTTAGTGGGGGCAGTAGCACCAGATTTTGCGAAACAGTTGAAGCCTTTGGGTGATGTGTTTATTCGCATGATCAAGATGATTGTTGTACCTTTAATTTTTAGCTCCCTAGTGATGGGCATTGCTGGGACAGGGGACTTTAAAAAACTAGGTCGTCTTGGGGGCAAAGCAATTCTATGGTTTGAATTAGCTACGACCTTGGCACTATTTATTGCTCTGTTTGCAGTCAATGTAGTAGAACCAGGAGTTGGCGTTAACTTGACAGCTAGTGGCGGTGCTACGGAACTTGTTAATAAAGCGGCTTCTAAAGGGCAAATGGATCATGTACAGATGTTGGTGAACATTATCCCTACGAATATTATAGATGCGATGGCGCGTGGAGATATGTTACAAATCATCTTTTTTAGTTGCATGTTTGCTATTGCCGCGGCTAGTCTTGGTAAAGAAGGTAGACAAATTGTAGACTTATCAAAAAGCGTAGCTCATATTATGTTTAGAGTGACTCATTATGTTATGTATATTTCCCCTATCGGTATTTTTGGGGCTATTGCATACACAGTGGGAGCATTTGGCATTGAAATGCTGATTCCTTTGTTGAAATTGGTATTTACTTTATATGCAGGACTAATCGTGTTCCTTACTCTTGTTCTTGGAATTGCATCGGCATTAACAAAAGTAAACTTATTTAAATTATTCTTTGCTCTGAAAGAGCCTACTATTTTAGCATTTACAACAGCAGCCTCTGAGGCAGCTTTACCAATTGCTATGGAAAAATTGAAAAAAATGGGGATTCCCAATCATATTGTAAGTTTCGTACTTCCGTTAGGATATACATTTAACCTAGATGGATCTACGTTGTACTCTGCCTTAGCGGTTGTATTTATTGCCCAGGTGTATGGCGTACCATTCCCGATTGATCAACAAATTTTAATGATGATTACCTTGATGTTATCCACTAAAGGAATTGCGGGCGTACCTGGTGGCTCCTTGATTGTGGTGGCAGCGACTAGTGCAGCCTTTGGATTGCCGGTGGAAGGGTTAGCCTTAATTTTAGGGATAGACCGAGTGTTAGACATGGGACGTACTGTATGTAACTTACTAGGTAACTGTATTGCAGCAGCTATCGTAGGTCGTTGGGAACATGAAGTGTCAGCGGAAGATTTGAATCGATACATTGCTCATCCATTAACAGATGAAGAAGTAGCAGTGTTAGAACAAAAACATATAGAAACTCTGGCAAATACACATGCATAATAGAATGCAAATCAGCACCATATATACCTTTCACGGATATATATGGTGCTTTTTGTTACTTGTTATAGGAAAGGATAGTACTTTCAGTGTAATTATTAATAGACGAAATATGTAAAAACGTTGTATGATGTTCATAATAAACTATTGCTTTACTATAGTATTAGTGAAAAGTGTTAGAGTTTTGAAAGGTAAAGAATTGTTGCTAAATTATTGTGGTCATGCAAGTGTATGGCGATATATACGGAGGAAGAGATATGTTAAGTGATATTGAAATTGCCCAACAGGCGCAAATGGAACCGATTGTAGAGATTGCAAAACGATGCAATTTAACAGAAGATGAATTGGAATTATATGGGAAATATAAAGCGAAAGTGTCCTTTGATGCGATGGAACGCTTACAAGATCAGCCGAACGGTAAGCTAGTGCTAGTTACTGCCATCACACCTACACCAGCAGGAGAAGGTAAGTCTACCACGACTATTGGATTGACACAAGCTTTACAACAAATCGGCGTGAACAGCATTGCTGTACTACGTGAGCCATCCTTAGGACCTGTATTCGGTGTCAAAGGTGGTGCTGCTGGCGGTGGTTATGCACAGGTAGTACCAATGGAAGATATTAATCTTCATTTTACAGGAGATATGCATGCCATTACGGCGGCCAATAACTTATTATCGGCAATGATTGATAACCATATTTTCCAAGGTAATGCACTACAAATCGATGTGCGTCGTATTAGTTGGAAACGTGTATTAGATATGAATGATCGTGCCTTACGTAATGTGGTGATTGGTATGGGTGGCCCTATGAGTGGTGTACCACGGGAAGATCATTTTATGATTTCAGTAGCCTCTGAAATAATGGCTATTTTATGTTTGGCTCGTGATTTAGAAGATTTAAAAGCACGATTTGGTCGCATTGTGATTGGTACAAATCTATCTGGAGATCCTGTATTTGTCCATCAATTAGGCTGTGAAGGAGCGATGGCGTTACTTATGAAAGATGCTATCAAACCGAACTTAGTACAAACCTTAGAACATACACCGGTATTGATCCATGGTGGTCCATTTGCGAATATTGCTCATGGATGTAACTCAATCATTGCGACCAAGTTAGGATTAAAATTAGGGGATGTAGTTATTACAGAAGCTGGATTTGGTGCAGATTTAGGGGCAGAGAAATTCTTGCATATCAAGTGCCATTATGGAGACATTTTCCCTGATGCGGTGGTCATCGTAGCCACGATCCGAGCTTTAAAAATGCATGGAGGAGTTCCAAAATCAGAGTTGACCAAAGAAAATGTAAAAGCGCTAGAACGAGGCTTTGTGAATTTAGGAAAACAAATTGCCAATATGAGAGCCTTTGGTTTGCCAGTTTTAGTCAGCATTAATAAATTTGCTACAGATACACCAGCAGAAATCGATGCATTATTACAATTATGCGATCACTATGGTGTGGATGTAAGTCTTAATGAATGCTGGGAAAAAGGTGGCGCCGGAGGCATTGATATGGCAAAACAAGTGATAGGCATGCTAGAAGGAACAGACATCAAGCCAACTGCTTTATACGATGTGAAAGATAGCATCCCTAATAAGTTAACGGCGATTGTAAAAGAAATTTATGGTGGCAATGGTGTAACATTTACTAGTGCAGCGAAAAAGCAAATTGCTCAATTGGAAGAATGGGGATTGGCAGACCTACCAGTATGTGTGGCAAAAACACAATACTCCTTAAGTGATAATCCAGAGTTATTAGGAGCTCCTACCGATTTTACCATCACTGTGCAAGATGTGCGGATTGCCAATGGAGCTGGATTTATTGTGTGTCAAACAAGTAATATTATGGTCATGCCAGGATTGCCGAAACAACCAGCTGCTCTTGGTATGGATGTCACAGCAGAAGGGACTATTAAAGGATTATTTTAGGAGGAATGATGGAATTACATAATGCATCTGTATTAGACTTTATTCGTGACCTTGGGTCTAGTGCACCAGCCCCAGGAGGTGGCAGTGTAGCAGCTATGAATGGCGCTATGGCGGCTGCTTTAATTGAAATGGTGGCGAATTTAACGATTGGAAATGCAAAATATGAATCAGTCCATGAGGAAATGAAAGGTATTCAAAAACAAGTAAGCCAAATAAAAGAAGAATTTGTCCGCTATATTAATCAAGATAGTGCCGCTTTTATGGAGTTAATGGGGGCTTTCAAATTACCAAAAGAAACAGAAGAAGAAAAAGCATTTCGCAAAACAGAAATACAACGCACCACGAAACAAGCTGCCTTAGTGCCCTATGAAATTGGTAAATTAGCACATACATTATTACCTATGGCGGAAACAGTTATTGTGAAAGGAAATACTAATGCCATTACAGATGGAATGATTGCTGTGATGAATGCGAAAACCGCTGTAAAGAGCGCATTTTTAAATGTGAAAATTAATTTAGGGTCGATACAAGATGCGGAGTTTGTGAAACAACTGGCAGACAGCATGGAAGAGATAGAGTCTGTGTTAGATGCAGAGGAACAACGATTGCTAGGTCTTGCTAAGTTATAAGACTCATCGTAATGAAATGAAGGAAATCATATGGGGATAGAAATTCATTTATTAGGGACACCACGCATACAAGTAGATGGGCAAGATATCTTTTTTACCTATGGAAAAGTGCAAGCACTCATTTATTATATGGTGGTGAAAGGAGTGGCTCTCCGAGATGAAATCAGCGGTTTATTGTGGCCGGAAAAATCGGAGGGCAACGCCAGAAAAAACTTAAGAAATGCTATTTATGAGGCAAAAAAACTATTAGGAGCAGATGTATTTATATCGCCGAGGAATGCCGTATTACAGTGGAATCCCACAGCACATATCTATGTGGATGTACATCAGTTTCAAAGAAATCCTAAACAATATATAGATATTTATAGAGGTGAATTTTTACAAGGATTTTATGTAAAAGAGGCGAAAGCTTACGAAGATTGGTATTTAGGAGAGAGAAGTCGACTCAAATCTCTTTATATGGAGGCTGTATACGACCTTGTAGACGAGGGGATTGAAGAGAAAAATATCACTTGTATTGAAAGGTATATTCCGGTGTTGTTATCCTATGATCCTTATAATGAAGAACGGTTTAGTGCGATTTTAGAACTTCTTATGAGCCAAGGGTTCACAACTATGGGCAAACAGTTATACCAACAGTTACAATGTATGTATGCAGATGATTTAGATGAAAGTGTACCTGACCCTCTTCGAGAAGCCATGCATGTATCTAAAGCACAAAAACAAGAGGCTGTGTCCTTTGTAGAACATACCATGTTGAAAGGCCGTGATGCTGAGGCAGGCGAGGTACAGAAGTATTTGCACTACTTTGAAGATACTCCCGTAGCTTTGCGTATCACAGGAGATACGGGAAGCGGTAAAACGAGCCTCGTAAAATATATACGAGATAAAGTAGAGCCCTACCGATGTATGTTAGATAGCCAATGTTATGAAGAGGAACAAGGCTTGCTATTGCATGCGTGGATTCCTATTGTAGGAAAGATACTGGAAGAAATTGAATTACAAGGTCTGGAAAACATCGAATTACGGCGTATTTATGAAATCTTTCCACAGTTAGATCGACGTATGGTTCGAGACTTGGGCTTTTTAGAAGTAAAGGAAGCATTGCCTTTTGATGTAGTGTACCAAGCAGTATCAAATTTGCTAGAACAGGTGTCGGAAGAAATTCCTTTTACATTGATCTTTGAGGATGTGCAATGGATGGACTCTTTAAGTTTTTCTTTGTTGAGTTTATTGCTGTTACATCATAGTTCTGAACATCTCATGATAATTATCACTGACGTAGAGGAAGTAAAAGGCATGCATCAACGAACCTTGCAAAGTTTAGAACAGCAGAAAGCGTTGCAAAGTATTTCCTTGTTGCCTTTACCAGATGAACGGATGCGAGCTTTTATCTTAGACAGAGAACCTACGTTACAGGACACAGATATAGTGGATCAATTAGTGGAAGTCAGTCGAGGCAATCTGTTGGTGCTCATAGAAAGTATGCAACTATGGAAAGAATATGGTTCCATTTATGGTTTGACTAAAGATATGGAACTGCTCTATAGCAAGAAATGCGATACGTTATCTGAAGAAGAACGTAAATTGGCGGAGTTTATCAGTTTATTCTATAATGAAGCGCCATTAGGGATGATTGAACAATATATGGGTTTGGATAAATTGCGACTTTTACAAACCTTAGAGGAGTTGGAAAGAAAAGGATTTATTGATTACCGTACACAACATGGTGAAGTCCAATACAGTCTGCGCCAATATAAGTGCAAAGAGTATTTACGAGATCAAATGGCAGTGGATCGACGTAAAATTTTACATGCCTATTTGGGGGAATCCTGGGAAAAACGGTTAACTCACTCCAAAGAAGATATGATTCGCTATCAACAACTAGAGTTTCATTTCCGTGAGGCTGGGCAATACCAAAAAGCGTTAATGTATAAATTAAAATCTTTTATGCATTATTTAAACTTTAATAAAGATGCTTCTCCTGAACTGGGTGTAGGAGAGTTATCCTCTGTTTATGCAGGGTACTTTATGGGAGAAGTAACAGGGAAAGCATTGCAAGAAATAGAAGACGAGTTAGCGCATGTATATACATTGTATGGAGATGTGCCGGATGTGCGTGCTTTAGAGTTACCTTACCTATATGGAGCAGGTAAATACTATATGAGTATGGGTGATAAAGAACGAGGGATACGATACTTTCAAGAATTATTAGAAGAAAGTACGGAACAAGAGGCATCGAATTATAAGTTGGGAGCCTATAAAGAGATGATTTATTATCACTTACAAATGCGCCATGTTCTAGAAATTCACAAATATACGTCCAAGGCATTGGAGGTAGCAGAACAGTACCATTTCAAAAAAGAGATTGGTGTTATCCTACGCTTGAAAGCATTGGCTTTCATTATGGAAGGTCAGTCAGAACAGGCAATTCCCCTTCTAGAGGAATCCATACGATTATTCTCAGTCACCCAAACAGTGGCCCGTAGATATGCCATTAATATTGGAGCTGCCTATAACTACTTAGGGGATATTGAAAAAAGCCAGTCTAATCTAGAGAACGCACTAGAGATGTATCAAAAAGCATTGGATTATTGTGATAAAACGGAGCTATATAGTTCGTGGATTGTATTTGCTACCAATGCAGGTATGACAGCTTTTGCATTGCAACAATATGAATTAGCATCTACCTATTTTCAACAGTCCTATGAATTATGCTTACATTACACGATTAGTCGTCGAAGACCGACTATTGAGGCATACCTTGGTTTATTGGCTCAAATTAAAGGGGATATACATGTAGCTGTATCCTATCTGGAATCGGCTCAATCTCATGGTGTAGTAGAGCAACATGGACAAGAAGTAGGACGTGTGCATTGGGCGATATGTTTCCTCAAAACTGAATATCCGAGTGCAGAGGTGGACCAGGCGTTTTCTGAAAGCTTGACTACCTATGGTACAATAGCATTGCAACAATTAGATGGCTATGGAGATGTATGGGAACGGACGTACCTAACACAGTTGCTCCAAGCTAAGTAAGTACAAAAGAAGGAGATCCTCAATGGATATAGTGTTAAACCCCATAGTGTTATCAGTCATCGCTATGTCAATTTTATGTTTGCTACGATTTAACGTATTATTATCAGTTATCGTAGCTTCTTTGGTGGCAGGCTTGGCAGGAGGCATGACGGTAACCACCACGATTGAGTCGTTAATCGGTGGCATGGGTGGTAATTCAGAGACTGCATTTAGTTATATTTTGTTGGGCGCCTTAGCCATTGTCATAGGTCGTTCAGGGTTAGCTACAGTAGTCACTAAGAAGATTACGAATATTGTAGGTACAAAAAAAGTGGCATTTACGTTGCTCATCGCCTTTGTATCCTGCTTTTCACAAAATTTAATCCCTGTGCATATCGCTTTTATTCCTATCTTGATTCCTCCATTGTTAGTGGTCATGAACCGAATGAAATTGGACCGTAGAGCGGTGGCGTGTGCCTTAACATTTGGTCTGAAAGCTCCCTATGTGTCGTTGCCAGTTGGGTTCGGTTTATTGTTTATGACGATTATAAAAGACCAAATGGTAGCCAATGGAGTGAACGTATCTATCTCGGATATTGCCTCTGTGATGTGGATTGGCGGTATATCCATGATTGTAGGATTACTCCTTGCTATTGTGTACTATAGTCGAAACCGTGAGTATGAAGATATTGCGGTGGTGCACGAAGAATCTACAGAGGAAACTACACGTATGACGGCAGATTGTTGGAAAGGGTTAGCAGGAGCGGCTGTGGCTTTTGTGGCGCAGCTCTATTTTAAATCCTTGCCAATTGGTGCGCTGGCTGGTTTGGCAGTATTCTTTGCTACAGGGCTTATCAAATGGTCCAAAATGGATGAAGATGTAGATGGTGGTATTCGCATGATGGGAACCATTGCTTTTGTTATGTTAATTGCAGCAGGTTATGCGAATGTCTTGCGAGAAACAAACTCTGTAGAGCATTTAGTGTCAGCCACAGTATCTATTATCGATTCTAAACTAGTAGGTGCTATCATAATGCTTATCGTAGGATTGCTGATTACTATGGGTATCGGTACGTCTTTTGGTACCATTCCAGTTATTGCATCCATTTATATTCCTATGGGATTACATTTAGGCTTTTCTGTGCCGGCTATCATCTTATTGATCGGTATCGCAGCAGCCTTAGGTGATGCGGGCTCTCCTGCATCAGATTCTACATTAGGACCGACATCAGGACTCAATGCAGATGGACAACATAACCATATATGGGATACTTGTGTACCAACATTTATATTCTATGACATTACCTTGTTAGTAGGTGGTGTCGTAGGGGCACTAGTGTTATAAAGTAAAAGGACTGTAACTTAAGTAGAGGCACAGTCCTTTGTTGTATAAAATTAGTATAAGAATGATTGTGTTTCTGTTACAGATTGAGTGGAATAAAGAATAAGATGATATAAATAACAATTAGTTGAATAAAGCGATTAAAAAATATCCTAGTACAATAAGCATAATAATGAATAGAATTAAAGAAAAAATAAAAATGCCGATAGATTTGAATAACATAAATAGAGCATCGATGAAAGAGATAAGTGTGGATAGGAAAAATTTGAACATAAAGGATACTCCGTAAACTGCGTGCATTTTTCAAGAAATCAAGTAAGCTGGGGTCAAGCTGGGGTCAACTTGAAAAAATTGCACCAATCAATTTTAATGTAAAAAATAAAAGAACCGCACTGTAATGCGGTTCTAAGTGTGGTGGAACACCAGGGGTTCGAACCCTGGACCCTCTGATTAAGAGTCAGATGCTCTGCCAACTGAGCTAGTGTTCCATAGTACATTGTCAAGTATGCTCTTATTATAGACCCATCATTCAATTTTGTAAACGAAAAATTTATAATTTACATAGGTCACTACTTGCTATTTAAGGTGTTCTATGTAATAATAGAGAGGTCAGGAATTGCCTGGCTTTTTTAGATTGCATTTGACATAGGCTCCCACTTGTGGTAGTCTATATTGGTATGTTTATGAAGTAATAGCCGTCTAGGCACTTTAAAGAGAGGTGTGAACTGATGCGTAACGCAGTAACTATGGCTTGTACTGAATGCAAGCAACGTAACTATCAGACAAACAAAAACAAAAAAAATAACCCAGATCGTATTGAAATGAATAAATTCTGTAAATTCTGTGGTAAACACACGTTACACCGTGAAACAAAATAATTTTTAAATTATTTGTTGACATGAGGATATGATATCATGGCAGGAACTAATTCAAAAGCTCAAGCACAACAAAATAATAACGGTAAATTCGTTCGTGAAGTGCGCTCAGAGCTCAAGAAAGTAGTCTGGCCTACGAAAAAAGAACTTGTGAACTATACGATTGCAGTATTTGTAGCAGTAATTATTATTTCTGCTATTATTGGTATCGTTGACACAGTGTTTGCAGAACTTTTTAAATTGTTAAAGAGTGCTGTAAGGTAGGAGGCCTTTTTGATGGGAACAGATAAAAAGTGGTATGTCTTACATACTTACTCAGGCTACGAAAACAAAGTAAAAACCACCTTGGAGTTGAAAGTCCAAGCTATGGGAATGGAAGATGTGATTTCACGCATCTTAATTCCTATGGAAGATGAAATCGACGAAAAGAATGGTGTAAAAAAAGTAGTAAAACGCAAAGTCTTTCCAGGCTATGTGCTGGTAGAAATGGAAGTAAATGACGAATCTTGGTATGTGGTGCGTAATACACCAGGAGTTACAGGATTTGTTGGTTCTGTAACAAAACCGGTGCCACTATCTGATTCTGAAGTAGCTTATATCTTGAAGTCTCAAGGTTTGGATCAAGAACCAGTACAAACTCTTGATGTTGAAGTAGGAGAAACTGTCCGAATTACATCCGGTGCCTTTGAAGATAGAACAGGCGTTATTACTGAAATCAACCACGATCATGCAAAACTACGTTTGAATGTAGAGATGTTTAATCGTGAAACCCCAGTAGAGGTAGAATATTCTCAAGTTGAGAAAATTCTTTAATATACTATATAACTCTAACCTTTTTAGGCGGCCGGGAGGTTGCCAGTGGGAGGGGCAATTTCGCTCCGTTACCACCACATTTTGACGCAAGGAGGTGTAATCACCATGGCTAAAAAAGTTAGTAAAGTTGTGAAATTACAGTGCGAGGCTGGTAAAGCGAGCCCAGCGCCACCGATTGGTCCAGCTTTGGGTCAAGCAGGTGTTAACATCATGGGCTTCGTTAAAGAATTTAACGAAAGAACAGCTCAACAAGCTGGTCTTATCATCCCAGTTGTTATTACTGTATACGAAGATAGAAGCTTCACTTTCATCACAAAAACTCCACCAGCTGCAGTTTTATTGAAAAAAGCAGCAGGTATCCCAAAAGGATCTGGAGTACCTAACCGTGATAAAGTAGCTAAAGTTGGTCGCGATAAAGTTCGTGAAATCGCTGAACTTAAAATGCCTGACTTAAATGCTAACACTGTTGAGCAAGCTATGCGTATGGTAGAAGGTACTGCACGCAGCATGGGCATTGAAATCGTTGATTAATTAGCGTACGGTATGTGACTCACATATCGGTGGGAGGGACATCCCGTTACACCACATAAGGAGGAATAAAAATGGCAAAAGTAGGTAAGAAATATGCTGAAGCAGTAAAACTTATCGAAGCAGATAAATTCTACGAACCAGTAGAAGGTATTGAATTAGTTAAGAAAACTGCCACTGCAAAATTCGACGAAACAATCGAAATCGCTTTCAATTTGAACGTCGATCCTAAATACGCTGATCAACAAGTTCGTGGTGCCGTTGTATTACCACATGGTACAGGTAAAACTCAACGCGTACTCGTATTTGCGAAAGGCGACAAAATTAAAGAAGCTGAGGATGCTGGCGCAGATATCGTTGGTTCCGAAGAATTAGTAGCAAAAGTACAAGGTGGTTTCAGCGACTTTGACGTTGTTGTAGCTACTCCTGACATGATGGGCCAAGTTGGTCGTTTAGGTAAAATTTTAGGTCCTAAAGGCTTAATGCCAAACCCTAAAGTTGGTACTGTAACACCTGATGTAGCTCGTGCTGTTAGTGAAATTAAAGCAGGTAAAATCGAATACCGTACAGACAAAGCTGGTATCATTGCTTGTCCTATCGGTAAAGCATCTTTCGACGATGCGAAATTACTTGACAATTTCCGTACAATCGTTGATACTATTGTTAAAGCTAAACCTGCAGCAGCTAAAGGTCAATACATTAAAACTGTGACACTTAGCTCCACTATGGGTCCTGGCGTTCCTATGAACGTGTTTAAATTAACAAGCACTAACAAGGAACAATAATTATATATGTTCTCTTAGCTGTAGACGGCTGGCATCATTTGATTTAATGAGGAAACTCGCCCGCTGAGGCTGAATCCAATCTATTATGGAATGGTTCTCGACCTCAACGTCTTCGTTGAGGTCGTTTTTACGCTAAGATAGTACATAGAAAATCACCAAAAATCTACAAGGAGGTATTCTAATGGCTGTCACTCAACAAAAACAAGCAGTTGTAGCTCAAATGAAAGAAACTCTTTCTCAAGCGAAAGGTGCTGTATTAGTTGGTTATAGCGGTTTGACTGTTGCTCAAGTAACAGATCTTCGTCGTAAATTCTTGGCTGAAGGTGTGGAATACAAAGTAATTAAAAATACTTTGACTCGCATTGCTGCTAACGAATTAGGCTACGAAGCTTTCTCTGAGCATTTAGAAGGTCCTACTGCATTAGCAACTTCTAGCACAGACGCTGTAGCTCCAGCTCGTATTCTTGAAAACTTCATTAAAGACACAAAAACTGAAGCTTTAACTGTTAAAGCTGGTATTGTGGAAGGTGAAGTTCTTGATGCTGCAAAAGTACAAGAAATTGCAAACTTGCCGAACCGCGAAGGTATGCTTTCCATGCTTCTTTCCGTGCTTCAAGCTCCAGTTCGCAATGTAGCGTACGCAGTAAAAGCTGTTGCGGAAGCAAAAGACGAAACTGTTGCATAATAGCAACACAATTAACTAAGATAACATATATCAAAAATGGAGGATATCAATCATGGCATTGAACATCGAAAACATCGTTGCTGAATTAGAAAATGCAACTATTTTAGAACTTAACGATCTTGTAAAAGCAATCGAAGACAAATTCGGCGTAACTGCTGCTGCTCCTGTAGCTGTAGCTGCTGCTGGTGCTGCTGCTGGTGGCGCTGAAGCTAAATCCGAATTCGACGTAATTCTTAAAGACGCTGGTGCTTCCAAAATCAACGTAATCAAAGTTGTACGTGAAGCTACTGGTTTAGGCTTAAAAGAAGCTAAAGCTATCGTTGACGGCGCTCCTGCTCCTGTAAAAGAAGGCGTAGCTGCTGCTGACGCTGAAGCTTTAAAAGCTAAATTAGAAGAAGCTGGCGCATCTGTAGAATTGAAATAATTCTAAAGCAATTAAAAGCCCCCTTGAACATTCGTGTTCGAGGGGTTTTTATGCTATAATACACTTGTTAGATTAATTCCAAGTTGTAGAAAATTATAGGGAGGGAATTAAATGGTTGTATTATTAAATATCATTTGGTTTATTGTTGCATTTATATTTAATGGGGTTTTACTAGATCAATTTTATCAAGGTGTATATCGCGTTACTCACTTTTCTGAATATTTGGCACTAGATATTTTTTCATCTATGATAATGTTAATTCCAGCGAATATTGCTCATAGAAAAGGTAGATCGTTTAGTTTATTTGCTATTTACGGAATATTGTTATGGATAGTTGCTATTATACATTCTATTATGATGTCTTCTGATAAGGTTAAGGCAGATCCAAACAAATATAAGTCCTGCCCATATTGTGGAGAAACAGTACTTAAAGTTGCTACAAAATGTAAACATTGCCATGAAATGCTTGAATAAAAATTTGCAAAAGATATTAACTGACGTGTTAATAAAAAGACGGGTATTGTGCCCGTCTTTTTATATTAAAACTCTTCGATATATGGTATACTTTACAGGTATGATATAATATAAAATCTATGGTGAGGGCTATGGGTACGTTTGGTAGTGCAAGTAGGTATTGTCCTCTTAGTAGATATGCTATATATAATGAAGATAATTGTAATCGAGTAGAGTAATATTATGAAACTAATTATATCTCCTAGTAAAACAAAAGTTATAAAAGGCACTCCTAGTGCACCTCAGTATGCACCGCATATGACGGAACAGATTGTGCAGCATATGCAAGGTATATCAAAAGAAGCGCTAGGTAAGGCTTTAAAAATAAAAGACATAGTTCTAGATGAAGTATATGCTTTTTATCAAAATTATGATAAAGAAGTAGAAGGTATGGCGGCACTCAGTTATGATGGGTTGTCATTTAAAAAGTTTGATTATGATGGGCTTTCAGAGGAAGGAAAAACATTCGCCAATACCCACGTATGGATTGGGTCTGCCTTGTATGGATTGGTAGCGCCTAACAGCGGTATTAAAGGGTATCGCTTGGACTTAATCGATCCTGTGCTAAAGGAAAAGAAAACAAACCTCTATGAATGGTGGCAACCCTTAGTAGATGCTGCTGTAGCTGAGGAAGATTGGATTCTAAACTTGGCATCCAAGGAATATTCTAAATGGATTAATCATCCTAAGATGATAACTATAGAATTTTTAGAGCATCGTAATGGTGTATGGAAGCAACTTAGTACATCGTCAAAACAGATGCGTGGTTCATTGGCACATTTTATCTGTGAGCATCAAATTATTGAACTTTCAGAACTGCCAACGGAGTTGAAAGGGTTTGTCTTAGACCCTTTTCCAGAAAATATAGATATATCTTTTACCATTGCCTATCGTAAGCAAGTTTAAATAGGTATGGAGTGGTGTAGAAGCTTAGGGTACTTATCGTATATAGAGTGCAGGCTTGGAAGTACATAGTAGGTACATATTGTATGTGAATATAGTGTGTAAGACATATAGCGGTCTCTATAGATGTATTAGTATATATTGTATATAATAAATAGACATTTTAGTGAGATATCGCAACTGAGGAAATATGACAGTAGATAGCATTTTAAAGAAAGATCTTGTCGGAGATGAGTGGTTAACGGAAGAGGAATTGCGATTCCTCATGACCATTACCGATGAAGGTGAATTACAAAAAATATATAAAAAAGCTTATGAGGTAAAAGCTGCTTATGTAGATAAAGTAGCGTATTACCGTGGACTCATCGAATTTTCAAATCGTTGTATCAAAAACTGTTTATATTGTGGTATCCGCCATGAAAACAGTAAGACAGAACGATTTGATATGTCTCGTGATGATGTACTTAAAATGGCAAAATGGGCCTATGATCATGAATATGGATCTTTGACCTTGCAATCTGGAGAACGTACGGATGATGCCTTTGTAGAGTATGTAGTGGAACTTATCCGAGATATTAAAAAGTTAAGCAACAATGAGCTAGGAATTACCATGTGCGTAGGAGAACAATCGGAAGAGGCATACAGACGTATGCGAGAGGCTGGTGCAGACCGCTATCTTCTTCGTATTGAAACGACGAATAAGAACTTGTTTGAGATGATTCATCCTAAGGATGCTTTGCACTCTTTTGAGACCCGTGTGAATTGCTTGAAAGCTTTACGCAAGGTGGGTTTCCAAGTCGGTACAGGTGTTATGATCGGGCTGCCAGGGCAAACATTAGATGATCTAGTGAATGATATTTTATTCTATCGTGACATGGATATCGATATGATTGGTATGGGACCGTATGTGGTGCATCATGATACACCATTGGGCCAACGTGCCTTAGAGTTAGGTATTGATTCACAAGAGGGAAAATTGGAACGAGTTCAGTTAGGCTTAAAAATGATAGCTTTAACACGTTTATTCCTGAAAGATGTCAATATTGCAGCTACAACAGCACTACAAGCCTTAGATAAATTAGGCCGTGAAAAAGGTTTGGCGGCGGGAGCTAATATTTTGATGCCTATCATTACGGTACCAGAGCATCGTGCAAAATATTTGTTGTATGATAATAAACCATGTGTAGATGACAATGCGGACCAATGCAAAGAATGTTTGACACGTCGTGTTATGTCTATTGGTGATCGTGTAGGCTGGAAACAACAAGGTAATTCACAACATTATAAAAAGCGTATACGATAAGAGGTGAATGATGAACTTATTAAATGAAATATTACGACATAATCGAGAATTTTTGGAAAGTAGCGTCCAAGAACATGGGGATACACCACCAACAGTAAGTAAGGTACCAACCCGTGAAATTGCAATTCTTACCTGTATGGATACGCGACTGGTGAATTTTATGGAGCAAGCCCTAGGTATTGAACGGGGACATGCAAAGGTGATAAAATCAGCAGGTAACTCTATCTCTGGTATGTTTGATAGCGTGGTGCGTAGTTTATTGGTTAGCATTTACGAATTAGGCGTATCTGAAATCTTTGTTATCGGCCATTATGAGTGCGGTATGGCGAAAACCACTTCTGAAAGTTTAACTAAAGCGATGTTATCTCGTGGTGTAGTGCCAGAGGCAATTCAAATGGTGCGTCATGAATTAGAGCATTGGGCAGATGGTTTTTCTCATCCGGTAGATAATGTACAAGAAACAGTGAGTATGCTTCGTATGAACCCGTTAATTCCCAAAGATGTGGCGGTTCATGGGTTAATGATACATCCTAATTCTGGTGAAGTAGAAGTTGTAGAAGTCGGCTATGAATTATAAAAAATAATTGACAAATAGAGTCTATTTATGGTATCTTAATAAGGTATCATGGAGGATTACTCAAGAGGCTGAAGAGGACGGTTTGCTAAATCGTTAGGTCGGGTTACCGGCGCTAGGGTTCGAATCCCTAATCCTCCGCCACAGACAAGAGCACATATGTTAGCATGTGTGCTCTTTTGTTTTCACTGCAGCCAAAAATCGTCAAATAAACGTCAAAAAGTTATAGATAGTATGCATACTAGTTATAATTAAATATGATTTAATAAAAATACTATAAAAAGTATTATAAAAAATAGTTTATGGGATAATAACTATCTGTTATTTCACAAAGAGCTTAGACTTTTGTATACTACAAACATGAAATAAAAGATATTACTGTTGAAGGTTAAGAAGCTGGAAAGGAAGAATAAAATGAGTATTGTAAAAACATGGATAGAAAATTTAAAAGAACATCGTTTAGAAGCATGTGAAGCAAGTCAATGTAAAGATAATAGCATTAAAGGCTGGCCACATCCTTGGACTTCTGAATTACAAGATGAAGAAGTTGTAGAAGTATTTGTAGCAGAATGCTGCAACAATTAAATTAGTGTACTTTCCCTTTATATAGAGGACTCCAACAAGAAGCACAAAAAACCACGGTGAAGGAAGACACCGTGGTTTTTTGTTGCTCTTTTGGATAATCCCATATCATTTGTTCATCAGAGTTGAATCAGAAATATCAGCAATATATGGCAATTCTACCATACGAACTTCTTGCAATTGCCAAGTTATATTACCACCAGTTAGATTTGTCAAATCTGTTTCGAGGATGGTCACATTTTCCGGCTCTACATAGATTTCGATAGATACTAGATCTGTGAAGGAAGCTGTATAGTGAAGTCCTAATGTTTGCAATTGTCTTTCGATGGTACCAAAGTTGGAATAGTCAATGGAGATAGTTATCACTTGACGAGGTGCAATGAGTAGTTTAGGACCTTCTTGGACAGCTTTGGCTGCACTATGGGAGTAGGCACGAATGAGACCCCCTGCACCTAACTTAATACCTCCAAAATAGCGAGTCACTACGACCGCCACGTTGGTGAGCCCTGTTTTTTTTAACACTTCTAACATTGGTTTTCCTGCCGTACCTGAAGGCTCTCCGTTGTCAGAGGATCGCTGTTGTTCTTGGCGGGGACCGATGACATAAGCTGTACAGTTGTGAGTCGCATCCCAAAATTTTTTGGATGTACGTTGGATGAAAGCTTGTGCCTCAGCTTCAGTACTAACAGGTGCGATAGTGGAAATGAAACGCGACTTTTCTATGATATATTCTGTTCTAAATTCATTGGCTATGGTGATATAAGATTGTGGAATGTCCGACATAAGAACTCCTGGGTATGAACAATAAAAATTAGTTTACAAGTCTTGTATATCTATAGTATAACATAAGTTAGTATTATGCCGTTGGTTATAAAGTATGGTCTTTAAAAGGCACAGTAAAATAGCTTGTATTAACATGTTTGGTTAGCCAGCCCATAGCAATCAAATTCGTATATGGTATATACTAGAAAAAAGATAGGATATATGTTAATATATTCATATCAAGGAATTTTCAGATACATGTATATATCATGAGGGGGAACAATGCACAAAGAAGAATTTTCTATTACAGGCATGCACTGTGCTGCTTGCGTAGGGCGTGTAGAAAAAGCAGTTAGCAAATTAGATGGTGTAGAAGATGTGAAAGTCAATTTGCTCACCAATAAAGGAAGCGTAACGTATACAGAAGATAGCACAATAGGTGCTACAGAAGTCATCGCAGCCATTGAAAAAATAGGCTTTGGTGCGCATGTGGCTGCGGATGAAGGCGTGATAGTAGAACCGCCATCTCATAAAAAACAATATATACGACTAGGCGTGGCAGCGCTCATGTCTATCCCTATGATGGTATCCATGGTGGGACACTATCTATGGCATTGGCCTATGTTGTCTCATGAGATTGAATTGGTGTTAGCTACGATTGCTCAATTTGGTACAGGTTGGATTTTTTACACGGGTGCTTTTGCGGCAATTCGGAGTGGTACACTCACTATGGATGTACTAGTAGCATTGGGGACTTCTGTAGCCTATGGATTTAGTATTTATCAAATGGCGGTAGGGAATAATGAACTCTATTTTGAAACCTCTGCGTGGCTTATTACATTTATTTTGCTAGGTAAATTATTAGAGGATATCGCTAAGGGCCGTACGTCTGAGGCCATTCAAAAATTAGTGGCATTACAACCTAGCGTGGCCCATGTGGAACGCAATGGGGAGTGGATGGACATTCCTACGAAGGAGATTGTCGTAGGTGACAAGATCCAAGTGCGGGCCGGAGAAAAAGTACCAGTAGATGGAATTATTTTAGAAGGTCATTCCACAGTGGATGAGGCTATGTTGACAGGTGAAAGCGTACCTGTAGAAAAAGGTCAGTCTAGTCAAGTCATAGGCGCTACAGTTAACATGTCGGGCACATTTATTATGAAAGCCACTGCTATTGGGGGGGAAACTATGTTATCCCAAATCATCAAAGTAGTGGAACAAGCGCAAGCATCCAAAGCGAGCATTCAGCGTATCGCAGATGTGGTAGCATCTTATTTTGTGCCGGTAGTCATCGGTATTGCCATTCTTACCATGATTATTTGGTATTTTACATTAGGATCTACGGTAGGAGAAGCTTTATTATATGGCACAGCTGTGCTTGTAATTGCCTGCCCATGCGCCTTGGGATTGGCGACACCTACATCCATCATGGTAGGTTCAGGCCTTGGAGCAGAACATGGTGTGCTTATTAAAAGCGCAGAATTTTTAGAAAAAGCAGGTCATATCAATGCCATCATCATGGATAAAACGGGGACTTTAACAGAAGGAAAGCTATCTGTTACGAAAGTGATACATACAGCAGGTGATGAAATGTATAACTTAGCTTTCACAGTGAATCTGGAAAAAGGATCCACCCATCCCATTGCACAAGCTATTGCTGCATATGGCGCTAGCAAAGGGGTGCCACAGATGAGCGTGAAAGATTTCCAAGACATTCCTGGAAAAGGGCTAGAAGGATGCATAGCTGGTAAACTTGTAAAAGTTGGTCATACTCGATGGATGCAAGAACTAGGTGTTGATATCACGCCATGGCAAGCGGAGATTCACAGACTGGAAGAACAAGGCAATTCTGTATCCGTCTTGTTAGTAGACGGCACAGTACACGGTATTTGGGCTGTAGCAGATACATTGCGTCCAGAAACTCCTGAGGTTGTAAAGGCTTTACAAGAGCAAGGCATCGATGTGTGGATGGTCACAGGAGACAATGCGCGCACAGCGAACTATATAGCTGCCCAAGCAGGAATTACTCACGTAGTAGCGGAAGTACTGCCACAAGATAAAGCAAATACCATCGCCACATTACAAAGTCAAGGAAAATCCGTTGGCATGGTGGGAGATGGTATCAATGATGCGCCAGCGTTAGCGCTAGCAGATATTGGATTTGGTATCGGTCATGGTACGGACGTAGCTATTGAGGCGGCGGATATCGTATTAGTGCGAAATGATTTGCGCACCTTAGTACAAGCCGTGACGATTAGTCGTAAAACGATGACAAATATTAAACAAAATTTATTCTGGGCATTGATCTTTAACTGCATCGGTATTCCATTGGCAGCCATAGGGTATTTGAGCCCCATCATTGCCGGAACCGCCATGGCATTCAGCTCTGTTACGGTGGTGAGCAATGCATTGCGATTAAAACGCGCGCACATATAAATTAATTTTACATTTGCGATTCCTAGACCTTTAATAGGTAGAGGTCTAGGAATCTAGTGATGAAACTGTTAATTAGATATAAAAATAGAACCCCAACTCAAGGGAAGAAGAGTTGGGGTTTTGTATTGGACTGAGTCCTATCTATTTCACTCAAAGGTTGGGGTATATTCTAATCGTATGGGCGTACGTATTCGAATCAACCTTTTTTGTGCTTACATTTACCAGCTGTGTTGCCGCTCATAATGCGGTTGAACATAGCATGGATTTCCTCGGAAGATTGACCTTCTTCACGAGCTGCTTCAATATGACGCATTGCCATATCGTAGCGTGCTAATTTTTCTGGATCGTTCGCGTAGAATTCGCGACCTTTGTGTCCACATGCCATAGGATAGCCTCCTTATACAATATGTTGATACTTATAAACTTGCTCATTGAGGTAGACTGTACATGAAGTACCTAACCTCTGTTATTATAATAAAGTATATGGTTGTGGTGGAGTCAATAAATAAAAATAATTATTTTTGAAATTTTACATACCTATGGTTAACCATTGATAGTATGAGGTTTATAGGATTTAAAAGTTTCTGTGCTGATTTGTTTTGTGAGAATTAATTTAATAATATACAAAAATACATAAATGAAACTTAATATGTTGAAAAGCCCATTGTTATGCTATAGTATAAGTGTGGCTAAAACTATATACCCATAGTTTAGTTTTGTGAAATAATTATGTATTATACGAAATGAAACGATAGAAGTATGATAAATATTACAGATAGTACAGAGATTGCAAATATTGTATACGTATTACCAGTAATATGAGCATTATAGGGTTAAATATGTTAAACCTGTTAGAAATACAGTAGAAGGGATAGTATCTATGCGAGATATTTATATGACTATTGGGGATGTGTCAAAGATTTATGGCATATCAAAACAAACTATTTTATATTATGAAAAATTAGGATTGTTTCCTTCTGCAAAAATTGAAGAGAATGGATACCGCTATTATACAATAGAAGAATGCTATCGATTAGAGATCATTTTGACTCTGAAAAAATTGAATCTATCCCTAAAAGATATTCAAGATTATGTGGAACATCGAGGGGCGCATATGCTGAAAGCCTTATTAGAAGATGCGCGGCATGGATTTGATCGAGAAATTAATGATTTATATACAAATAAAATGAATTTAGAGAGAACCTTATTTAATTTAGAACGATACCTAAAAGTTCCGCAAAATCGTTTATTCTTTGGCATGAAAGAAGAATCTTTCTATGCACTAACTTCTTATGATGCATCGGAACAAGGAAAGAAAAAACTATTTACCCTATTAGGGCATCAAGCACAGCTATTGCAAGATATGTCTTTCAAAGCCATTCAAATCGGTATGGCTATAAATGGTGCAGATTATGAACGAGGGGATATCATAAAGTATAGTCATTATTGCACTGATGTGGGATTTGATTATGAAGGGGATATGGACATCGTCACTCGTCCTAGAGGGATGTACTTAGAAATGTTTTATACAGGGCTCTATGAAGAACAAGCGCAGTGGATGTACGACAAGGTTAGCAGTTACTTAGCCTATGAAGGATTGCAAATTGCAGGTTCCGTATATATAGAACCAGTACGGAATTATTGGACAGAGACAAAACGTGAAGACTATTTATCTAAAATTACAGTACCTGTTGAGGAATAGGTAAAACATGTATGCTGGAAAATTGGAAAAAAAATATAAAAATGAGTTACCATAAGACGCGATGCAGTACAAAATATTATAAGATGTTGTGGTATAGATTATTTTGTGTGTAAAGGAAATTCCCTTTACAACTATTGACAAGTCACCAAAATATTGGTAGTATAGGGTGTAAATATTTTTTGCTTGACAGATGATACTTTCAGAGCACATGTCGAAGGAGGGAACCATGGAAGAACGAATGACAATTAGTTTGTTATTAGATTTTTATGGATCTTTGCTGACGGAGCGCCAACGAGAGTGTTATGCTTTGCATCATGAAGATGATATGTCATTAGGTGAAATTGCAGAAGAATTGAGCATCTCCAGACAAGCCGTCCACGATAATATTGAACGAGCGAAGTCTAGTATGGAAGCCTATGAACAGAAATTACATCTGATTGAACAATATTTACTACGGCAAAACATTGTGAAGGAACTGAAAGAACAATTAGGCCCCGTCACAGCTACATCGAAATCGATTCAGTCATTATTAACACAATTGGAGGGCTAGTATGGCTTTTGAAAATTTAACGCATAAATTGCAAGAAGCCTTTGCATCCTTAAAGGGAAAAGGTAAAATTTCTGAAGATGATGTCAATCTAGCGTTACGACAAGTTCGTTTTGCCTTGTTAGAAGCAGACGTAAACTTTGCAGTAGCGAAAGGCTTTATTACCCGTATTAAGGACAAAGCCTTGGGAGAAGAAGTATTTGGCTCTTTGAACCCAGCGCAAACGGTTATTAAAATTGTGAATGACGAATTGACCGAGTTATTAGGCGGCACTGAAAGTCGTATCATGATTTCTCCCAAAGCACCGACTATCATTATGTTGGTAGGCTTGCAAGGGGCAGGTAAAACGACTACGGCCGGCAAGTTGTCTGTACATCTTCGTAAACAAGGTAAGAATCCTATGCTAGTAGCAGCCGATGTGTATCGTCCAGCAGCAATTAAGCAATTGCAAGTGGTAGGTGCTCAAATCGATATTCCTGTATTCGCGAATGAAACACCGGGTGCGAATCCAGTAGAGATTGCGAAAGCAGGTATTGAAGAAGCGAAACGCCTATTCAAAGACATTGTCATCATCGATACAGCAGGTCGCTTGGCCATTGATGAAACCTTGATGGATGAATTGGCTAATATCAAGCGTGAGGTAAAACCTCATGAAATCTTGCTAGTAGTAGATGCTATGATTGGTCAAGATGCAGTAGGTACAGCAGAAGCATTTAATAATTACTTAGGTCTAGATGGTGTCATTTTGACGAAAATGGATGGCGATGCCCGTGGTGGCGCAGCCCTTTCTATTAAAGCAGTGACAGGAACACCAATTAAGTTTACAGGTACTAGTGAAAAGATGGACGGCTTAGAAGTATTCCATCCGGATCGCATGGCATCTCGTATTCTTGATTTAGGCGATTTCAAAACATTGATTGAAAATGTGCAAAGTTCTATCGATGAAGAAGAAGCGAAAAAAATGGCTGAAAAAATGGCTAAAAATAGCTTTACCTTAGATGATTTCTTAGCACAAATGAACCAAATTCGCAAATTGGGTCCTTTGCAAAACTTATTGGGCATGTTGCCTGGTATGGGTAAATTGAAAGACCAGTTAGCTGGCTTTGACTTAGATAATAAAGAAGTACGTCAAATTGAGGCTATTATCAAATCTATGACGATGGCGGAACGTACGGATCCTAATATATTGAATGGTTCTCGCCGTAAACGTATTGCGGCAGGTTCCGGCACTACAGTGCAACGAGTGAATCAATTGATCAAACAATTTGAAGAGGCTCGTAAATTTATGAAACAGATGCAGTCTATGAGCAAAGGTAAGAAGGGTATGTTCCCTAAATTACCGTTCATGGGATAATATTCTATTTAAGGAGGTGAAAGAAGAATGTTAAAAATCCGTTTAACTCGTTTAGGTGCTAAAAAAGCTCCTTTCTATCGTATCGTTGTTGCTGACTCCCGCGCTCCACGCGAAGGCCGTCCAGTTGATACAGTAGGTCAATACGATGCTACTAAAAACCCAGCAATCGTTAATATTGACGAAGAGAAAGCATTAGAGTGGTTGGGTAAAGGTGCACAACCTACTGATACTGTTCGCTCCTTGTTCAAAAAACATGGTGTTATGCAAAAATTTGCTGACGCTAAAAAATAATTAATAGAGAGGCGTACTGTGATGCAAGAATTAATTACATTAATTGTTCAATCATTAGTTAAGCAACCTGAAGCTGTTTCTGTTACCATGGAAGTCCGTGATCAAGTGGAAGTCTATGAAATCCGTGTCGCACCTGATGATATGGGTAAAGTAATCGGAAAGCAAGGTAAGATTGCGAAAGCGATTCGCGCTGTGGCTAAAGCAGCGGCTATTAAAGAGAACAAGAAGATATCCGTTGATATTGTCTAAAAGGGTGGTAACATGGAAGAAATGACATTACGCGTACCCGTGGCAATTAAGTCTAAGGTTACGGACACTTTAAAAAACAAAATTATTGCTGATTTACAACAACAAATGGATATGGCGGACCAAGATTTACAACAAATCGAATTCCAAGCTAAACGTTTGTTAAGTGAACAAGCCAAAATTGATGCACAAGGTTTAATCCAATTGCGTCAACAAATCGAGGAAGATAAGCAACAACGTATAGCTTTCAAAGCTCAAGTAGCAGAGCATTTGAAAGAAGCGGAAAAGCTTGAAATTGGTTCTGAAATTGCCCAAGGCCAAATGGAGCAAACGATTACTGTGAAAATCGGTGATAATTTAGATGCTCTTATGGGGTCTGAAATTTTGTTAGAAGATGGCAAAGTTGTGGCATTCCGTCAATAATGGATACACAAGAACTGATTACTATCGGTGTGATCGTCGCTCCGCACGGCGTGCGGGGCGATGTTCGTATATTGCCGAGAACAGACTTTCCAGATCGGTTTATGAAAATGGATGTATGCTACATCAATGGTTCACCATACCATATTACCTCCGCTAAATTTCATAAACAGTTTATTTTGGCCACTTTTAAAGAATTACCTGACCGCACTGCTGTAGAGCGTTTGGGGAAACAAGAAATTAAAGTGCCAAGGCAAGATTTGGTGGAACTGCCAGAAGATAGATATTATATCTTTGAAATCGAAGGCCTTGCCGTGGAAGATACGGAAGGTAATGATTTAGGTATTGTAAAAGAAGTATTACAGCCTGGTGCAAACGATGTGTACGTAGTAGCCAAAGAAGGTGAACCGGATTTATTGTTGCCTGCTTTGAAAACAGTGGTGTTAACTATTGATATTGAAGGTGGTAAAATGATCGTTGATCCTCCAGAATGGTTGTAATAGAAAAGTCCCTTGTACTGAGTGCAATGATGCATTCAGTACAAGGGACTTTTTGCATCTATGAACTATAGACATACATAGCATAAAGAATAAATATTCATATATTATTGCATATATAAATAATATATGTTATTATACATTCATAAGGAATAAATATACATTTTTTTTAAAAGGAGATATACTTATGAATGCAAATATTAATCAATTAGCAAAAACGTTCACAAAGGATATGATAGGCTGGAGAAGACATATTCATGCACATCCCGAATTATCTGGAAAAGAGAAAGAAACACAGAAAATGATTATGGGTGTATTGGATGCATTAGGTATAGAACATAAAGATAATGTGTACGGTTATGCAGTCATTGGTACTATTCATGGAGGACATGAAGGCCCTAATATTGCATTGCGGGCAGATATGGATGCATTGCCTATCGTAGAAACTACAGGATTACCGTTTGTTTCGCAAGAAACAGGCATTATGCATGCTTGTGGACATGATAGCCATGTAGCGATTTTGTTGGGAACAGCGAGCATCTTACAAAGTATTCGTGATGAATTGCATGGTACGGTGACCCTTGTGTTTCAACCAGCCGAGGAAGAGGCTCTAATTGCAGGTGCTAAAGGTATTATGGAGTCTGGGGTGTTGGATACCGTGGATGAAATTTTTGGACTTCATGTATGGCCTCAAATATCAGTAGGTAAAATTGGCTTAAAAGCAGGACACTTTATGGCGGCCTCCGATAGATTCAATGTAGATATTGTGGGAAAAGCAACACATGGAGCAGAACCACATAATGGAATTGATGCCATTGTAGCAGCGGCTAACTGGATTACGTCGGTGGAATCGATTATTGCTAGAGAAACAAATCCAATGGACCAAGTGGTTTGTACAATTGGTGTTTTTCAAGCGGGAGAACGTTACAATGTGGGGGCAGGACTAGCCCATTTAGAAGGCACTTGTAGAACCTACGATCCGAACAAAAGGGATTATATGGAAGCAAGATTGACAAAAAGTTTGGAAGCCCTTGATAGTATGTTTGGGACGAAGAGCACTATTGAGTATAAGCGGGGACATGGTGCCACGATTAATAGCGAAGCCTCTGTGGCACATGCAGCCTCTGTAGTGGCCGACTATTTAGGGGAAGAGGCAGTGCAAATGATGGAGCACCCCTCTATGGCAGCAGAAGATTTTTCAGCTTATTTACAGCATATTCCGGGTACTTTCATTTGGTTGGGAACTGGGTTTGAGGGCAACCCACCATTGCATAACGCAGGATTTACTATTGATGAAAGTATTTTAACATCTGGCGCGACTATGATGGCGGGCATTGTGTGGGAACGCTTATGTGGAGCCTCTAACATGAAATAGTTGAATATGAGATATAAAAAGGATACGTAAGGATGAGAAGGATAAATACAATGAATGTACAGGGAAAATCATTTTTGACATTATTGGACTATACACCAGAAGAAATCTATTATCTATTAGACTTAGCATCTACCTTAAAACGCGATAAAAAAGCAGGACAAGAGAAACAACTATTAGCAGGAAAAAACTTTGCTCTTATCTTTGAAAAGGATTCTACGAGAACGCGGTGTGCATTTGAAGTGGGGGCTGCCGATCAAGGGGCACATACGACATATTTAGGTCCTAGTGGAACACAAATGAATAAAAAAGAAACATTAAAAGATACAGCCCGTGTGCTAGGGTCTATGTATGATGCGATAGAATTTAGAGGATTTGCGCAGGAGGATGTAGAAACCTTGGCAGAATATGCCGGTGTTCCAGTGTGGAATGGGCTTACAGATGCGGATCATCCAACACAAACATTGGCCAATTTTTTGACCTTACAGGAACATGTGGAGAGACCATTGAAAGAGTTATCCTTTGCCTATGTAGGACATGGACAGTCGAATATGTGCCATGCTTTGATGATTGGGGCAGTGAAATTAGGGATGGACTTTCGTGTGATTGGACCAAAAAAATATGCACCTAGTGGCAAGATTTACGAAGCTTGCCTTGAAATTGCAAAGACAACAGGCGCTACGATTACTTTCACAGATAAGGTAGAAAAAGGCGTGAAAGGATTAGATGTTATCTATACAGGGGTATGGGTAACGATGGGCGATACTTATGATATGTGGGAAGAGAGAATTAAAGAATTTTTACCATATCGTATTACACAACATATGTTAGAGCTTACTGGCAACCCATCGATTAAATTTTGCCACTGCTTACCTGCTTTCCATAATGGGGATACACAAGTGGGTAAAGATATCTTAGAGCGCTTTGGATTAGATGGCATAGAAGTGACAGAAGAGGTATTTGAAGGGCCTCATTCGTTAGCTTTCGAGGAAGCAGAAAATAGACTGCACACTATTAAAGCAGTTATGGTAGCCACGTTTGGAAACTATCCAATGAAAGGGAGTAAATCCTATGTATAAAGCTTGTATCGTAGGAAGAGAGGGAACAACAGGACTTAGAATTGATGAACGATTACAAACGCATCCTGATGTAGAGGTGTTACCAATACCAGAAGAATTGCGTAAAGATGTACCCACGATTATGAAAGTAGCCAAAGAATCGGATGTGGTGTTTTTATGCTTACCAGATCAAGCCTCTAAAGATATCGTCGCAGCATGTCAAGAAGAGTGGACAGAAACGACAGGACCCGTAGTGATTGATGCCTCCACTGCATTTAGAGTAGATCCAAGCTGGGCCTATGGATTTCCAGAATTAAGCAAAGAGCATCGTCAACAGATTCAAACAGCTAAATGGATAGCGAATCCTGGCTGTCATGCAAGTGGGATGATTGCTATCTGGTATCCATTGATGCAAAAAGGATTGTTGACTAACACATATCATGGCGCGGCGACTTCTTTAACAGGATATAGTGGAGGTGGTAAATCCATGATTCAATCCTATGATGGAGAAGATAAAGGGATTGATTTGTACGCCCCTCGTCATTATGCCCTAGGACAGCAACATAAACATTTACCAGAAGTAGTCCATCAGTGTGGATTGGCTACAGAACCGATTATTATGCCTATAGTGGATGATTATTACAGTGGTATGCTAGTGTCTGTGCCATTAGTCATGGATGACTTCATGGATCACATGACCATGGAACAGATTTTTGAAGTTTATCAAAAGGCTTATCAAGATAGTCCGCTTATCTCAGTGGAATCACAAGATACTGGTATGATTAGCGCCAATACAATGAGTGGTTATGATGGTATGAAAATACTGGTGACCGGTCAGGATGGACGTGTAGTAGTTCATGCATTGTATGATAATTTAGGAAAAGGGGCATCCGGAGCGGCTATACAGAATATGAATATTGCACTAGGGCTAACAGAAACAACAGGATTACATATATAAGGAGATACAGCAATGATAGATAATATGACGAGAGCACAGTTATTGACGGGAGCTGTGCCATATATCAAACAATATAGTAATCAATATGTGGTGGTTAAATATGGTGGCAATGCCATGACAGATTCAAAGTTGCGAAAAAGTGTGATGAAAGACCTGTTACTGTTACAATTAGTAGGAGTCAAAGTCGTGTTGGTTCATGGTGGAGGACCAGCGATTAATGACACCTTACAAGCAGTGGGAAAAATGTCCACCTTTCATAATGGATTGCGAGTGACAGATGAGGAAACCTTAGATGTGGCGCAAATGGTATTAGCAGGAAAAGTCAATAAAGACCTAGTGGCAGATCTAGTGGCATTAGGCGGTAAAGCCGTAGGATTATGTGGCATTGATGGCTCTATGATACAAGCATACCAAAAAGAAGAGACCCTTGGATTTGTGGGTGTTATTGATCAAGTGGATATATCCTTAATAGAAACAACTATAGCAGCTGGATATATTCCAGTGATAGCGACTGTCGGCGTAGATGATTCGGGCCAGGTATATAATATCAATGCAGATACAGCGGCCTCATATATTGCAGGTGCATTGCAAGCAGAAACGATGATAGCAATGACAAACATAGATGGGGTATTAACAGATGTAACAGATCCTGAATCATTATTGAGTGTACTAACGGTGAAAGAGGTACAATCCATGAAAGAAAAAGGAATCATAGCAGGTGGCATGATTCCTAAGGTAGATTCTTGTGTAGACGCATTACAAGCAGGAGCTAAAAAAGTATTTATCATCAATGGTGAAATCCCTCATGCTATATTAATTGAACTGTTAACAGATGAAGGGTTGGGCACTATGTTCATAAAGGAGTAGAGGACTTATGGGGATTAAAGAGCTAAATGAGGAAATGGTAGCACATATACAAGAGGCTACAAAATTAACAGAGCTAGAAGACACACAGATATTAGATACCACGTATATTGCACATACCTATGGAAGACAACCAGTAGAGTTTGTACAAGGGAAAGGCTCAACCTTAATAGATAAGACAGGAAACACATACATTGATATGAGCTCTGGTATTGGGGTCACAGCATTTGGGTTTTGTGACTCTCAATGGCAAGCTGCCGTAATTGCGCAGGTAGAAGCCTTGAACCATGTATCTAATTTGTACTACACATCGCCACAGGCAAAATTAGCGGAAATATTATGTCATAAAACAGGCATGAAAAAAGTGTTCTTTTGTAATTCAGGAGCGGAAGCCAATGAATGTGCCATTAAAGTAGCTCGTAAGTATAGCCATGATACGTATGGACTGAATAGATATCGTGTAGTGACTTTGCAAAATAGCTTTCATGGACGGACATTAGGAACCTTAATTGCCACAGGACAAGAAGTGTTTCATCAATATTATGGTCCCTTTCCTGAAGGGTTTTCATACATGCCACCGAATGATATAGAAGCGATTCCAACCTACCTCGGGAATAACAGTGTTTGTGCTGTTATGATGGAGTCCATACAAGGGGAAGGCGGTGTCATGCCTTTAGATGATGAGTTTGTAAAAGCCGTAGTCGACTATGCACATGAACACGATATCCTAGTCATTATGGACGAAGTACAAACAGGGAATGGTAGAACAGGCAAACTCTATGGGTATGAGTATTATGGAATCACACCTGATATTGTGAGCACCGCTAAAGGATTAGCTGGAGGATTACCAATGGGAGCCACCTTGTTAGGAGAGAAGGTGGAGCATGTATTGCAAGTAGGAGATCATGGCTCTACCTTTGGTGGAAATCCTATATGTGCGGCAGGAGCTATTTCGATTATGAGTCATATGGATGAGGCTATGTTGCAGTCAGTTCGTGAAAAAGGACAATATATTAAGGATAGATTAACAGGGCAAGAGGGGATTTTGTCTGTTTCTGGCAAAGGATTGATGATTGGTATAGAAACAGTGGTACCAGTAAAAGATGTATTAGCAGCGTGCTTGCAAAAAGGGGTAGTGCTGTTGAGTGCAAAACAAAAGGTTCGTTTACTTCCAGCACTAACTATTTCCTATGAAGAAATTGATATAGCTATGAAAGCCCTATTACAATCAATACAAGAGTTACGAGGTTAATGAAAAGCACGCCGTATTTCTACTTAAGTAGGAGTTAGGCGTGCTTTTATTGGTTATATCTTAGTTAATGTATAAAGGGCTGGTGGTGTAATCATAATGGCTGTCTCTATAACGTGGATTATCTACGGTGAGTCTCCATATTCGACTTACTAGTTGATCTTGTTCACATAGTATTTTGGTAATCCCTGTTGCTTGCTGGCAGAAAGGGGCCCATTTTTGGACGATGGGAATAGAGGAACGCTTTTCTTTTAAGTATTGACGTCCACGGTCGTTGAATGCTAGTAGTCGTCCATAGGTAGGCCCTTGTTGGTGGCACTTATGGAACATCTCTTTAGTGCGGCGGAATAGACTATACGCGGCAATACGATCGAGTCGGGCATATGTGTAGCGTTTTGACTTTAAACTTTTACGAGCTTGCTCCCAAGAGGAAAGGGCACTCGCAGTAAGCCAAGTATCTTCTAAGCCGTCACTCATATCCTGTAGGACATGCAATTCTTCTTTGGTCGATAGACGACTGGTGAAGTGAATCATATCATAATAGCACTCTAAATTAGAGTAATAGCCAGCGTACACAATGTCTAGCGCAAGAGGGGCTACCATAGAGGGCAAGTAATGATGCCACTTGCAAGTGTCATCTTTTAAAGAGGAGGCATCGTCTCCTAATTCACCTAATGAGATAGATGCATTGCCTTCTAATGATGCATAAATAGCACTTCGCAAGGCGGTGCCAGATGGTAAGGAATCTCCTAAGGTTGGATTGTGATGGGAACTAGTGCGCTTCACGGGAATGATATCTAACTCGATGTGATAGCGATGCAAGGCGCGTATGTATTCAATGCCTAAGATAGTATTAGGGTCAGTGTCTAATATACGTAAATGGTTTGAGCTTTCTAATGAATTGTTCGCTGATGAGGGCTGTTTTGTTGCTGAGAATATGTTGCCCTCTGAGTTTTTGCCAAAGGAATTATCAGTATTCAATGAGGTGTTCATTGAATGGTAAAGCTGAATTGCTTTACGAAGAGATGTGCCATAGGAGTACCCTTGCCCTAAAAGAGTGCGCAACGATTCTTGTGTGCTAGGGTGATCTAGAGTTTTGGCAGCGGATACAAGTTCTTCTACTTGTGTATGGCTAGCCCCAAAAGAAATGGAGTCACACCCTAGAGCATGTAATAATCTGACACTACCGGATGAAAAATATTCTGCAGAACTAACGGCGAACATAGAAGGTAGCTCAAAGACGATATCGGCTCCACCCATGACAGCCCATTGGGCACGGTGAAATTTAGAAAATATGGCAGGTGTCCCCCGTTGCACAAAGTCGCCACTCATCACAACGAGCAAGGTCGAGTCAGGATATTTATGGCGAAGCTCTTGTAATTGATGGGCATGCCCTTTATGAAAGGGATTATATTCTGCAATAATTCCGATGGTGTTCATGGTCTGGTACCTCCTGTTATGTATATTAGTATATCATGAGATAAAACTTTCATAAATGATACCCATGGGGCATATAATTTGTTGAGAAAATAATGATGAATATTCTTTGAGTACAGTAAGAAGTGTGAATTGTGCTATACTTAACAGTTATATACAATAGACTTGCTATGCATGGAAGAGCTCATAAAAAGGGGTAGAAAAAAACGTGAGTTTAATGTTATAATTGGGTGTAGAAATTGTGTCTATTAGAGGTAAGCATATGAAACAATATATCATAGCCCTTGGTTTAGGGATGGTGTTGTTCTTAGGTGGTTGTGGTAGTCAACAAGCCATCGATACCTATAGTTTTGGTCAGAAAGTCATCAATGTAGGTCAATCTGAAGTGATTGTGGATTCTCCTTTTGACTTTGGTCAGTTGGATAGAATTGTGGCTAATGAAAAGGGACAACCTTTGACCATCTATGCAGGACTAGATAAAAATTATGGTGTCTATGTAAGCGCTACTCAGGCTTCCACAGGATCACCATTACCAACGCTAGAAGAGGGCGCAAAATTAGGGCAGCAAGCTTTGGTTAAAGAATTAGGCCAAACGGGTGCCAATATACCATGGGACCAAGAGCGAGTGCAGGTGGACGGCGTACAGGCTGTCAAATCTACGATGCTAGCAGGTGCTAATGGACAAAAAATTAGGTTTACTCAGTATACTTTCATTAATAAAGGTGTACTGTGGAATATACGCTATTCATACAGTGATAGTTCTCCACAAGGAGAAGACATCAATCAACGTGTGAATGGGCACATTCAAGTTACTAAGAAAGAGGGATAAGACATGAACGTTTTAGTTGTAAACTGCGGTAGCTCCTCCTTGAAGTATCAATTAATTGATATGGAGCATGAAGTTGTATTGGCGAAAGGTCAATTTGAAAAAATCGGTTCCGATGATGCTATTTTCACTCATCGTCGTCCAGATGCTGACAAATTAGAACGCATCGAACCAGTAGCTGACCACAAAGTGGCGTTACAAGTCTTATTGGATATTTTAGTTGATCCAGAACACGGTGTAATTGGCTCTATGGATGAAATCGATGCTGTAGGTCACCGTGTAGTACATGGTGCTGAAAAATTTGCTGACTCTGTATTAATTACGCCAGCAGTGATGGAAGCATTGGAAGAATGCGCAAAAATCGCTCCACTTCACAATCCTCCAAATATCCAAGGTATCGAAGCATGCCAAAAAATTATGCCAAATGTACCACAAGTTGGTGTATTTGATACAGCATTCCATCAAACAATGCCACCAGAAGCATTCTTATATGGTCTTCCATACGAAGCATACACTGATTTAGGCGTTCGCCGCTATGGTTTCCATGGTACTTCCCATAAATATGTAGCACAACGTGTAGCAGAATTGATGGGTAAACACATGTCTGATCTTCGTATCGTATCCTGTCACTTAGGTAATGGTTCTTCCGTTACAGCAATCAAAGGTGGGCGTTCTATCGATACATCCATGGGTTTTACTCCATTGTCTGGTTTGATCATGGGTACTCGTTGTGGTGATATCGACCCAGCTATCGTGCCTTACTTGATGGAAAAATGGGATATGACTTACCATGAAATCGATGCTATCATGAATAAAAAATCTGGCGTATTCGGTATTTCTGGTGTATCTAATGACTTCCGTGTAATCGAAGAAGCTGCTGAAGAAGGCAATAAACGTGCGCAATTAGCATTGGATATGTTCCACTACAAAGTACGTGCTACAATCGGTGCTTACGTAGCTGTTATGGGCGGCGTTGACGCTATCGTATTCACAGCTGGTATCGGTGAAAATGGTATTGGTAACCGTGACGCAATCTGCAATGGTTTAGAATACTTAGGCACTCGTATTGACCCTGAACGCAACAATGTTCGTGGTAAAGAAGCTGAAATCAGTGCAGAAGGTTCCAAAGTTAAAATCTTTGCAATCCCTACAAATGAAGAAATCATGATCGCTCGTGATACAAAACGTATTACTAGCCCATTAGTGATGAAAAACTGGTAATCTCTGATTATCTGTGAAAGGGTCTCCTCTATGAGGAGACTCTTTTGTTGTTGACAAATGCTTTCATCCATTGCTATCCTAGCAATAGGAATGATGATAGTTAGGAAAGGGTGAAAGTATGTCGATACAGTATCAAGAACAATCGAAGCATTCCAAAGCGGGAATTGCCTTAGTTAGTGTATTTATTGCAATAGTGTTCGTAGCGTTAGTATATAGTGTATGGCGTTACGTGGAGTTAGGTAGTGTAGCGTTAGCAGAAATATTGATCGAAGGAATTATTTTGTTTGTTCTTGTATCGCAGGCAGTAGGGACCTATACATTTAGATTGACTGAATCGGATTTTATTATTGATGAGGTAGGCTTGTTAGGAAAGAAACGAATGGTCATTCCCTATGCAATGATGAATGGAGTGTATCGCTTCAAGCAGTCTATTATGCCTCCGGTAAAGTTTCGTTACAAATATCGCAAGCTGTCCTCCACTGATGACCGACCAGTATGGGCCTTAGCCTACTCAGTGGTGGAAGGTAAGAAATTAAAGCATGGACGTGTATTATTGAAAGCAGAACAAGAGTTCTTTGATACTATAGCACAACATATACCGAATTTGGTGCAGGTGAAAGAAGACCAAGTCGTCTTTCATGCATATCTAAGAGAAGATGCTTTCAAACATGGTGAAGATTTTGAGACCTATGCAGCCAATGTATATGGGCAAGGTCAAGCAGGTGCGGAGGGTGTGAAAGAATAAGCTTTTCTTAGTATAGGTTAGGAAGGGAGTTTACCCTAATCTGGTTGTTATCATTAGACCTCGACTGAGGCGGAATCTGTGAGAGAACTCGGATACAATTTGAAGGAAATAAAAGGAGTTTTCTAATCTATAGAGAATATAGTATAAAGAAAGATATATGAGTGCCCACGATGGGTACATAGTGATGCGTCACACTCTTCAGAGTGTGGCGTATTGTCGTTTATAGGACTAGAGGGTGTACTTTCAAATGTTGGAGGAATTATGTTGGACTTACAATCATATCAAATGCCGCGAGAAAAATTTATTGCTTTAGGAGCTGAAGCGCTAGAGTTAGAAGAATTGCTAGCTATTTTATTGCGTACAGGATGTAAAGGGTCTACCGTCTTAGAAGTCGCTCATGAAGTGGTAACACGGATGGAAGGATTAGTAGGAGGTTTGAACAATGTTACTGTAGATGCTTTGCGAGAAATTGACGGTATTGGACAAGATAAGGCGGTGACCATTTGTGCAGCAATCGAACTGGGTAGGCGTCTAGGACAGATGAAAGTGAAAAGAGATTGGGAAGATTTTAGCACTCCAGAGGCGGCGGCTAACTACATGATGGAGCGTCTTCGTCATAAAACAGAAGAACACTTTTATGTCTTATTACTGACAGTGAAAAATAAATTGATTAAGCCTGTTCTGATTTCTAAAGGGGGATTGACTAGTAGTACGGCAGAGCAACGAGCCGTATTCCGCCAAGCTATAGATGCCAATGCAGCTGCTATTATTTTGATGCATAACCATCCTTCAGGAGATCCTACAGAGAGCAGTGATGATGTACGGGTGACGAAAATTTTTGCCAGAGCTGGGGAAGTGATGGGGATCCCTGTATTGGATCATATTATTATTGGTGATGGCATCTATGTAAGCTTATTAGAAAAAGGGATACTATAGGTGCAGATGTTCTGTAAATTTGCTATAATTAAATGATTAGAATAATGAAAAGAAATCAGAGGTTATAGCGTGCGAATTATTGGAATAGATCCAGGCTATGCGATTTGTGGATATGGTATCATCGATGTTATAGGGAGTTCTCTAAAACCAGTTACCTACGGAGTGATAACCACAGAGGCGAAAACGCCGGAAGCAAGCCGGTTAGAAATTATATTTAATGAACTAAGTGATATTTTAGAGGAATTTCATCCTCAAAAGTTTGGTATAGAAAAATTGTACTTTGCCCGCAATGTAACGACGGGTATCGGCGTAGCGCAAGCGAGAGGCGTTACACTACTAGCGGCGAGTCAACAAGACTTACCAATTTATGAATACACACCATTACAGGTAAAACAATCTGTGGTGGGCTATGGGAAAGCCACAAAAGAGCAGGTCACGTATATGACGATGAACCTATTGGGGATTCGTGAAAAAATTAAGCCTGATGATGCGGCTGATGCCTTGGCGATTGCTATCTGTACAGCCCATAGTTCTCATACCGATACATTAAAGCAAATTTTACAATTGTGAGGAATTTATGATTGCATATATAAAAGGGATTGTTACCCATCGATTACTAGATGCGGTGTACGTCAATGTTCATGACGTGGGGTATCGTGTATACGTACCTAGTTCAGTGCAAAGTCAGTTGCAAGTAGGTGAAGAAACTTGTTTATTCACGTATACCAATGTTCGCGAAGATGCCATTCAGCTATATGGCTTTTTGACCATGGAAGATTATGAATTGTTTTTACTGCTCATCTCCGTATCCGGAGTAGGACCTAAATTGGGACTCGGTATTTTATCGGCTATTAGCCCGGAGCATTTTGTAGGACTCATCATTAGTGGTGATACCAAAGGTCTTCAGAAATTGCCTGGTATTGGCAAAAAGTCAGCAGAGCGATTGGTACTAGAGTTAAAAGATAAAATTGAAGGCCTCGGTATTGCAGGAACTTTCACACCAACGGGAAGAATTTCACCGGTAGAGCAAGTGCCTGTAGGTGCTACCGAAGAAGTGCTAGAAGCACTTATGGCATTAGGGTACAGCGCACACGAAGTGCAACCAGTGATTCAAGAAGTTTACGATGGCTCACAAGAAGTACCAGTCTTATTAAAACAAGTGTTAGCGGCATTGGGTAAAGGACGATAAGAATGGAACAAGAAAATCGAATTGTAACCATGCAAGAACGGGAAGAAGACAATTGGCAATTTAGTCTTCGTCCTCGCTATTTAAAAGAATATATTGGACAGACCCAAGCGAAGGAAAACCTTCATATTTTCATTGAAGCTGCCAAGCTACGAGGAGATACATTAGACCATGTGTTATTATATGGACCTCCTGGACTTGGTAAAACTACCTTAGCAGGGATTGTAGCCAATGAATTAGGTGTGAACTTCCGGGTTACATCCGGACCCGCCATAGAACGAGCTGGCGATTTAGCAGCTTTATTGAGTAATTTGCAACCGGGAGATGTACTGTTTATTGATGAAATTCATCGATTATCTCGGTCTGTAGAAGAAGTGCTATATTCTGCTATGGAAGATTATGCTTTAGATATCATTATTGGTAAAGGGCCTAGTGCTAGATCTGTGCGCATTGAATTGCCTAAATTCACGCTGATTGGGGCTACTACACGAGCGGGTTCTTTGGCAGCACCTCTGCGTGATCGCTTTGGTGTGATTAGCCGTTTGGAATATTATAAGCAAAATGAGTTAGAATTTATTGTGAGCCGTTCTGCTGATATTTTAGATATTCGCATGGACCCAGAAGGAGCCAGTGAAATTGCACGACGTTCTAGGGGAACCCCTCGTATTGCCAATCGCTTATTGAAACGTGTCCGTGATGTGGCACAAGTATTGGGCGATGGTATGATTACAAAAGACATTGCAGACCAGGCATTACAACGGTTAGATATTGATAAGTTAGGGTTAGACCGTATAGACCGACGCATTTTAAGCGCTATCATTGAAAAATTTGATGGTGGCCCTGTAGGTGTGGATACGATTGCAGCTTCTGTAAGTGAAGAACGTGAAAGTGTTGAAGATGTGTATGAGCCATATTTGATGCAACTTGGTTTATTGGCACGAACAAATCGGGGACGTATCGTTACGCCGGCTGCTTATGACCACTTGGGAATCCCCAGAAAGGTGGACGCATGAAAAAGATAGGATATCGCCATGTGGCGATAGCGGTTATGACAGCTTTACTAGGGAGTACACCACTTGTAGGAATGGCAGTATCACAAAAGGAAGCGCCGAAACGTACAATAGTGAAAGCTACCTTTGTAAAGCCGAACGCAAAAAAAGTTCCATCAGCATCTAAGCGAGTGATTCAGAAGCCTACAGTAAAAGCATTGAATGTTGAAAAACAGGCCGTGTCGGAATCCGATAAGAAAGATAAAAAAGATGCTACAAAAGTAGAGTCTAATTCGGTACGAGAATCAGGTTCTAGCGGAGAACCAGTGATACGAGTATTGCTAGGGCATCGATCACAATCTTTTACCATTAGTAGCGCTATGCCTATGGTTGTTTTAGATAGCCGTGGACATCAAGTGCAAACTATCAGAGAAAATCAGAGTATGACCATATCCATTGGAGGTGGATCAGTACAGATAAATGGACATAGTATTGATACGTCTATTACCGTCCAAAATGCACAAGGCAGATATGGATCTGAATTACAAACGTTAGGTAAAATCTATCGAGGAGCCATCGCTGTGCATGGTAACGCATCAGGAACGATGAGTGTACTTAATGTACTGGGATTAGAACAATATGTACAAGGGGTAGTTCCAGAAGAAGTCGTGCCTAGCTGGCCTACTCCAGCACTAGAAGCACAAGCCATAGCGGCTAGGACATATGCTTTATATTCTATGAAGAGCAAACAAAATAGCATCTATGATATTGGAACTACCACAGCTGACCAAGTATATGGTGGTAAAAGTAGTGAATTTGCTAGTACGAATGCAGCGGTAAAGCGTACCCATGGCATAGTGATTACCTACCAGGGGCAACCTATTAATGCCCTCTTTCACTCTGATGGTGGCGGCTATACAGAAGATAGTGTAAACCTGTGGGGAAATGATTTGCCATATCTAAAAGGAGTGGTAGATTATTCTAATCATGAAGGGACTACAGTGTGGAATGTCATCACTAGCCGTCAAAGTATAGAACAGAAATTAGCTGGAGCTAGTAAATCTGTAGGATACTTACAAAAAATTGAATTATCTCCCTTGGCAGAGCGACCTATGAAAGTACAAGATCGCGGCGTATCAGGCCGTGTAAAAGCGATGAAATTTGTTGGTGAAAAAGGTTCTATATCGCTCACAGGAGAACAAGTGCAAGGATTATTTGGGTTGAAATCCACTTTGTTTGATTTTTATATAGGACAAACACCGCCAAGTCGGATACAGGGGCCTTCTGTAAAAGCGAACCATATTTTTAGTAAAGCTAATCAGACTGTGACTATTCATGGATATGGTTGGGGACATGGATTAGGACTTTCACAGTGGGGAGCGGCGGAAATGGCGAGTCGAAAAGAGGCGAGCCAGCCTGATTATTATACAGTGATTTTACAACATTATTACCAAGGTACGGCACTTTCGAAACTGTACAAATAATAAGAGGACGAATATGAAAGTATCTGATTTTAATTATAACTTGCCGGAAGAGTTAATAGCGCAGCACCCGGTAGAACCACGAGACACTTCGCGATTGATGACCTTGGATAAGGTGAGAGGAGAAATATGTCATAAAGAATCCTTTCACTCTATACTAGAAGAGTTGCAGGCAGGGGATGTGTTAATCTTTAATAATACAAAGGTCATCCCGGCTCGTTTGTATGGAGAACGAAAAGGAACAGGTGGCAAGGTAGAAGTGCTGCTGTTAACGCCTAAAGGAGAACACCTCTGGGAATGCCTTGTGAAACCTGGCAAGAAATGCTTGAAAGGACAAGAACTAGTATTTGGACCTAATTTAGAGGCACAAGTCATGGACCATACAGATTTTGGTGGCCGATTAATTCAATTTAAGCCAAATGGCAATTTTGATGAAATCATCAATGACATTGGTGAAATGCCCTTACCTCCGTATATTCATGAAAAACTAGAAGACAAAGATAGATACCAAACAGTATATGCCAAAGAAAAAGGATCGGCGGCAGCACCTACTGCGGGCTTACATTTTACACCGGAATTATTGGATGAAATTCAGCGTGAAGGGGTACAAATTGGATTTGTTACATTGCATGTAGGGCTAGGTACATTCCGGCCTGTGTCAGCAGAATCTATTGAAGACCATGATATGCATAAAGAGTTTTATCATGTGCCAGAAGAAACTGCAGAACTGGTGAATCGTGCTAAGGCAGAAGGTCGAAGAGTGATTGCTGTAGGAACCACATCGGTGCGTACATTAGAATCCGCAGCGATTGAGATAGGTCATATAAGGAGTGGATCCGATTGGACTCAAATCTTTATTTACCCTGGATATACGTATAAGATGGTAGATGCATTGATCACTAACTTTCATTTGCCACAATCTACTTTACTTATGCTTATTAGTGCCTTAGCTGGTAGAGAGCATTGTTTAGCGGCCTATGAAGAAGCAGTCCGTGAAAAGTATAGGTTTTTCAGCTTTGGTGACGCAATGTTCATTCGATAAAATGAAAATTGTGTTATAATACAAAAGTAATAAAGGAGTGTATATATGGCAATTAGATATGAATTGCAAAAACAATGCCCTCATACAGGTGCACGGGCAGGGTTATTGCATACTCCGCATGGGACCTATGAAACACCGATGTTTATGCCAGTTGGAACACAGGCAACGGTGAAAACATTAGCCCCAGAGGAGCTGAAAGCGATGGGCTCTCAAGTTATCTTGAGTAATACCTATCATTTGTTCTTGCGTCCAGGTGCTGACCTAGTGGAAGAAGCGGGAGGCTTGCATAAATTTATGAACTGGGACCAAGCTATTTTAACGGATAGTGGTGGATTCCAAGTGTTCAGTTTAGGTAAATTGCGCAAGATTACTGAAGAAGGGGTAAATTTTAGATCTCATTTAGATGGATCTAAAAAGTTTCTGTCTCCTGAAGTGGCAACAAAAGTACAGGAACAATTAGGTTCTGATATTATGATGGCATTTGATGAGTGCATTCCCTATCCGGCAGATCATAGATATGCAGATACATCCACAGCGCGGACTACACGCTGGGCGGAACGTTGCCAAGAGGCACGTCGTTCTAAGAACCAAGGTATGTTCGGCATTGTCCAAGGTGGTATGTATAAAGACCTTCGTGAAAGAAGTGCCAAAGAGTTAGTGGCAATGGAATTCGAAGGGTATAGTATTGGTGGCCTTTCTGTAGGAGAACCACATGATTTGATGTATGAAGTACTAGAATATACAACACCGTTGTTGCCTACTAATAAAGCTCGTTATTTGATGGGTGTTGGTACAGCTGATTGTTTAGTGGAAGGGGTAGCCCGCGGTGTCGATATGTTTGACTGCGTGTATCCAACACGTGTGGCACGAAATGGGATGGCCATGACATGGAAAGGACGATTGAATTTACGTAATGCATCGTTTATGCGTGATTGGCGACCTATTGAAGAGGGTTGTGGCTGTTATGCGTGCCAAAACTATTCAAGAGCTTATATTCGACATCTATACAAGGCTGAAGAAATTTTGGCTTTTCGATTGGTGTCGTATCATAATTTATATTTCTTACTAGAGTTCATGCGTCAAATGCGTAAAGCCATCTTAGAAGATCGATTTGTAGCATTCTGCGAAGAGTTCTGGCAATATTTTAGTAAATAGGAGGATGTATGGATTTCTTAGAATTTTTCCAAGGACAAACGGGACAAGCAATTTTACCACTATTAATTATGGTCGTGATTTTTTACTTCTTGCTATATCGTCCACAAAAGAAACAACAAAAACAACGTCAAGTGTTATTGAACAGCTTGAAAAAAGGTCAAAAAGTATTGACTGTTGGTGGTATTTATGGTGAAATTATTTCTTTAACAGAAGATACAGCAGTGTTACAAGTATCTGAAAAAGTGGAAATGAAATTTGCTCGTACGGCGATTGCTCAAGTTCTTGGAAAGGAACAAAAGTAATGGATAAAACAGCATTGCGTAAGAAGTTTTTAGAACGCCGTCGCAATGTACCAGTCCAAGAGGTTTCTAGTGGGTCTCAACAATTAGCTAATCGGCTTTGGTCTATACCGGCAGTAGTTGATGCGGAGCATATTATGGCGTACTTGGCTATGCCAAGAGAAGCCAATATAGATGCGTTTATTACAGAAGCGTTGCACCGGGATAAATATGTATATGTGCCTGTGTGTGTGACCAAGACAGATATGATAGGAGTTCGTATAAAGAGTTTAGAGGACCTTGACAGAGGAACATTGGGAATACGGATTCCCAAAGAACCTTATGTAATAGTAGAACCTCAAATATTGGATTGTATTCTCGTTCCCGGTCTTGCCTTTGATCGAAGAGGTGGGCGTATGGGAATGGGTGCTGGATATTATGATCGATATTTACAACAGATTGCTGTAGAAAAACGGATTGGTATAGCCTGGGATAACCAACTTTCAGAAGAAATGTTGCCCATGGCACCACATGATGAGTGGATGTACACAATTGTGACCCCATCAGAGAGTATCCATTGTTATAAAGAATAGGAGGGAATCCATTGAACACAAAAGCAGCTTTGCGCTTTTTCGGCGTAGTAGCAGTGATTTTAGGCCTATTTATTTGGCTTATTGGGCCTCTGGCCAACTCCATTAAACAGGGGTTGGACCTACAAGGTGGTACCCATATTGTATTAGAGGCACAAGATTCTGGCCCTAATGTGGTAACAGATGATGCGGTGGAACGGGTTATTCAAATCTTAGGCCGTCGTATTAATGAAATGGGCTTAACAGAACCTATCATTCAACGGGAAGGTAAAAAACGTATCATTATCGAATTACCTGGTGAAAAAGATCCACAAAAAGCCATCGAAACAGTTGGTAAAACAGCGGTTCTTGAGTTCCGTGATGAAAATGGTAAAGTTCATTTAGATGGTAATGATTTAAAAGATGCGAAAGAGCAATTAGAAGGTAAACAAGCATCTGTTAACATCCAATTAACAGATGAAGGGGCGAAAAAATTCGGCGCTTTAACAACAGCTAATATCGGCCGTCATATTGGTATTTATTTAGATGGTGAGCAATTGACAAATCCAGTGGTCAACGAACCAATTACGGGTGGTAGTGCTCGTATTACTGGCAGCCGTGACTTGGAAGAAGCTAAAAGCTTAGCTATTTTATTGCGTTCTGGTGCTTTGCCTGTTAAAGTAGAAGTTATGGAAGTGCGTACAGTTGGCCCTACTTTGGGTCAAGACTCCAAAGATAAATCCGTCGTTGCCTTTGGTGTGGGGATTGCCTTAATCATTGCATTTATGCTTGTGTTATACAGATTGTCTGGATTTGTGGCAACCATCGCCTTGTTAGTCTTTGTATTAATTTTGGTAGCGATCCTTGGACCACATGTCCTGAATGCGACGATGACATTGCCAGGGGTAGCGGGGATTATCCTCAGTATGGGGGTAGCCGTAGATGCCAATATTCTTATTTTTGAACGATTTAAAGAAGAAGTAGTAGATGGTAAGACATTACGTATGTCTATGGAATCTGGGTTCCGTCGTGCCTTTGACACTATCTTTGATGCGAATACATCTGTTATGATTACAGCGGTTATCCTCATTGTTCTTGGTAGTGGCCCTGTAAAAGGCTTCGCAATTAACTTGGCATTAGGTGTTATCGTATCTATGTTTACAGCGGTATCTATGAGTCGTACGTTAATGCATATGCTAATTGCAGCGCGGATTACGAATCGTCCATTCTGGTATGGTTCTAATATATCTCCATCTGTTACCATTGAAGCATTTAAGAAAGGAGATAAGAAAAAATGACATTTGATGTAATAAAACGTCATCGTTGGTGGTTTAGTATCTCCTCCATTGCGGTTATTCTAAGTATTATATCCATGTTTATGTATGGATTTAACTTTGGTATCGATTTTACAGGCGGAACCATTGTAGAAGTGGAATTTAGTAAACCTGTGCAAGTGTCTGCGGTACGGGAAAACTTGAAAGCCTTTGATTTAGAAAATTCTGTTATTCAGCTATCGGGGGCAGATTCTACGGATACAGAGGGTAAAACGGTAATGATTCGTACCCGTAATCTTGAGGCTAGTGAAAGTCAAGCTGTGGTAGCAGCGTTGAATAAAAATTTAGCAGAAGGCACAGTGAAGCGGATTGAATCAGTAGGTGCTGTTATTGGTTCCGAAGTCACAGAACATGCTTTAACTAACTTGTTAATTGCATTTGTGGCGTTGGCGTTATATATCACATATCGATTTGAGTACCGTGTAGCATTATCCTGCTTGTCCGCGATTTTCCATGACTTAATCATGGTATTGGGGATATTCTCTTTCTTCCATTTGGAAATTGATTCCTCTTTCTTGGCAGCGATTTTGACGGTTATTGGTTACTCCATGAATGAGTCCGTAGTTATCTTCGACCGTATTCGTGAAAATACGCATACGCATAAGCGGACTGATACATTTGCTGACCTTGCTAATGCAAGTATCCATCAAAGTATCCATCGGTCTGTGTACACATTATCAACCGTATTGTTTGCTTGTTGTTCTCTATACTTTTTTGGTGGGGATACAACAAAGAACTTTGCTCTAACTATGATTGTAGGTTTTGTAAGCGGTGCGTACTCATCCATTTGCGTAGCCACATCCCTGTGGGCAATTTGGAAATCAAGAAATAAAAAAGATGCACGGAATCGTCTCTAATGAAGCTATTCTATTTTGCTTAAGTGCTTAACGGGTGAAAGGGAAATGAGCAACATATTCCTCCACAAACTGATCCTACGGTAGGTTTGTTCCGGAACATGTTGCTCGTTTTTGCATTTCAAGATTTAGGTAATAATAACGTCGCAAAACGTTTTACGCATGACTGTGTTCCTTACAGAGAAGCACGGCATACCACTCTAAAATGGTAATGCAGTAACTGCGTTTATCGAGTAAAAGTTTGACAGTGTCTTTTCGGAGTACGCCATCCTATTCTTATGATCATCTAACTTGGTTAGTAAGAAATACATGAGAATCCTACGTAATAGTTGCAATAATTTAGAAAAAAAGATTCTATAGTGAATACATGAAAATTTTATATGAAGTAGGGTTGCAAATTATTGGTAAATAGCATATAATACCATTAGTGCTTGAGACATAAGCACTTTTAATTTTCCTAAAAATCATAGATGAAGGAAATTAAAAAGATTAAATAACTGTTGACACGAATCCGTGAATCTGTTATTATAATCTAGTCGCCACAACACAGCGTTGTGGATGATAAAGTTGATCTTTGAAAACTGAACAATGAAAGGTAATTACTTCGAAAGAAGTAAACATAAGCCAGAGTGCGGGTTTCACAAA
>NZ_RQVN01000011.1 GCF_003992135.1 Veillonella sp. VA142
TATACCAATGAAAAGGGTCCTTCGGGACCCTTTTGCCTATTAAAAATATAAAAAATAGAGGAAAGTTGATACTTTTTGATCAACTTTCCTCTATTTTATTTGTGGGCTATTTTGTTACAGCCCCTATATTGTAGTGAAAATGCAGAATTAGTTATGCAAAAAATGCAATAATTGAAAAAAGATGATTATCTTGATAATTAACAATCATTATAATATAAAAAAGTAAGAATAAAAATTAAATAAACTTTGTTTTAGTGGACAATCGTTTAATAAATATCCATAGTATATAAAAATTATTGAAAAAAATTCTCAATAAAATATTAAAATAGAAAAGCGGGATTATTATACTTCAGAGAGATATATACTAATTTTATATATATAAATAAATGTGATTGTAAATGTGTTTTTTAAGATACAATAAAAAATAATAGTCTATAGAATATAATATATTAGCGATTTAGCAAGGTGAAATATAACAAAATGCTATAGTTGAAATCATTAATTACGGTTGAATTAAATTTCCATTCATTGTAAGATTAGTATGAAATAGCTACTGTATATTCTTATATCCATAGCTCTACCATGTCGACAATGGTTTTCAATACTTATATCTGTTCATAGTATGCAATAGGAGGCTTTATTATGAATCACTTACACATTGCGTTCTCTCATGATGCATTACAAGATTTTGAGGATTCTATCACTCGTTTTGCAGTGACTTTAGATACAACTGATTTTTCTGATGTAGCTGCAATTGTGATTACGGATGCAGATCATGAAGAAGTACTAAGCAATCCATTGATTGAAGCGCTTCGTATTCCTGTATTCTTAGTGAAAAAGGATGCGAACTCCACTATTAAACCTGAATTTGTAGGCAAAATTACCCGTGTAATCGATGCTAATGAGGTGAATTACGAATTATATGTGAAACAAATTGAAGCGGCAGCTAATAAATATGAAGAAGATATGTTGCCTCCATTCTTCCGTGCGTTGGCAGATTACGTAGAAGATGGTAACTCTCAATTTGACTGTCCAGGTCATCAAGGAGGACAATTCTTTGCTCGTCATCCAGCGGGTCGTGCATTCTATAATTTTTATGGTGAAAACTTATTCCGTAGTGACCTTTGTAATGCAGACGTTAAACTAGGGGATTTGTTGATTCATGAAGGACCGGCTTGTGATGCACAGCAACATGCAGCGCAAGTATATAATGCAGATAAAACATATTTTGTGTTAAATGGTACATCCTCTGCAAATAAAATGGTATTAAATGCACTATTAGCTCCTGGAGATGTTGTTTTATACGATCGCAATAACCATAAATCTATCTCTCATGGTGCATTAGTACAAGCGGGTGCTACTCCTGTATACTTAGAAACGGCTCGTAACCCATTTGGTTCTATTGGGGGTATTTTGGAACATTGTTTCAATGAGGAATATATCCGTAAGTTAGTAGCAGAACAAGATTCTGAAAAAGCAAAATCTGAACGACCTATTCGTTTGGCGGTGATTCAATTAGGCACATATGATGGAACTATCTATAATGCTCGTCAAGTAGTTGATAAAATCGGCCATTTATGTGATTATATTTTGTTTGACTCTGCGTGGGTTGGTTATGAACAATTTATTCCAATGATGAAAGATTGCAGTCCGTTATTATTAGAACTAGGTCCTAACGATCCGGGTATCTTGGTTACACAATCTGTTCATAAACAACAGGCTGGGTTTTCTCAAACGTCTCAAGTACATAAAAAAGACTCTCACATTAAGGGGCAAGATCGCTATGTAAATCATAAACGTTTGAACAACGCATTTATGATGCATGCTTCCACATCTCCATTCTACCCATTATTTGCAGCACTTGATATTAATGCGAAAATGCATGAAGGAGAGGCGGGTAAATTATTGTGGAAAGATTGTGTAGAAACAGTCATTGATGCTCGTAAAGCAGTCCTCAAAAATTGTAAGTACCTTCGTCCATTAGTACCACCAGTTGTAAATGGTAAAAAATGGGAAGATGGAGATACTTCTGAAATGGCACAAGATGTTAAATACTTTGCCTTCGAACCAGGTGCGAAATGGCACTCTTTTGAAGGGTATGGTGAAGGACAATACTTCATTGACCCATGTAAATTCCAATTGATTACACCAGGTATCAACGTAGAAACTGGCGAATATGAAGACTTCGGTATCCATGCCAATATTTTAGCTAACTATCTTCGTGAACATGGTATCATCCCAGAAAAATGTGACTTGAACACAATTTTATTCTTGATGACGCCAGCAGAATCCAAAACAAAAATGGATGACTTGGTAGCACAATTAGTTCGTTTCGAACAATTAATTGAACAAGACGCACCAATGCAAGACGTATTGCCATCGATTTATTACAATAACATCGATAAATACAAAGGCTATACAATCCGCCGTCTATGCCAAGAAATGCATGATTTCTACAAAGATCGCAATGTAAGCGAACTTCAAAAGAAATTATTCTTACACGAATATTTGCCTGAGTATGTGAAAACTCCTCAAGAAGCAAACTTTGACTTTGTACGTGGACAAGGTGAACTCGTTCCATTGACAGAAGCTGTTGGTCGTATGGCGTTGGAAGGGGCTCTTCCATACCCTCCAGGAGTACTTTGTGTACAACCAGGTGAAAGATGGTCTGAAACTGCTAGGGACTACTTCTTAGCGTTAGAAGAAGGTATTAATAAATTGCCAGGTTTCGCCCCTGAAATCCAAGGTGTATATATTACAACTCAAGAAGATGGAACTAAAAAAGCCTTTGGTTATGTATTAAAAAAAGAATTTGATAAATAGTTATTTATAATGAGGTGAAGCTAGGAGCTTGCTCCTAGCTGGACCCTTCTGAGTGAGGTGCCTATGAGTAGCACAAGTGAAAATAAAATGAGCGTATTACAGCTTACTATATTAACAGCTGTAAACATGATGGGATCTGGTATTATCATGCTTCCAACTAAGTTGGCGCAGGTAGGTTCTTTGTCAATTGTATCTTGGTTAATTACAGCAGTAGGTTCTATGGCTCTTGCATATGCCTTTGCAAAAGCCGGTATGTACAGTAAAAAAGGAGGAGGTATGGGTGGCTATTCCGAATACTCTTTCGGTAAAGCTGGCAACTTTATGGCGAACTATACCTACGGTGTATCTCTTTTAATTGCGAATGTGGCAATTGCAATTTCTGCAGTAGGTTATGGCGCAACATTTTTAGATGCGAACTTATCTCCGTTTACGACCGCTATGTGGACAATAGCTACCCTTTGGTTAGCTACAGTGCTTAATTTTGGCGGTGCGAGCATTACTGGTCGCGTATCGAGCTTTACTGTATGGGGAGTTATTGCTCCTGTATTTGTTATCTCCACTGTAGGTTGGTACTTCTTCTCTGGCCATCTATACATGGAAAACTGGAATGTTAATAACTTGCCATTTAATGAGGCAGCAACTAACTCTATTGCTATGACGTTATGGGCATTCTTAGGTTTGGAATCAGCTGCGGCTAACTCTGATGCAGTTGATAATCCAGAAAAAAATGTACCGATTGCTGTGTTGGGTGGTACATTAGGGGCAGCAGTTATTTACGTATTATCTACTAATATCATATTTGGTATTGTACCAGCAAATGATTTAGTAAATAGCTCTGCTCCATTTGGCTTAGCATTTGCTAGTATGTTTACTCCAACAGTGGGTAAAATTGTTATGGGCTTGATGGTTATGTCTTGTTTTGGATCTTTGCTTGGCTGGCAATTTACCATTGCGAACGTATTTAAACAATCTGCTGATGAAGGCCTATTTCCTAAGCTATTTAGTAAAATCACATCCAAAGATGCCCCTGTTGTAGGGATGGTTACAATTACAATTATTCAGTCTTTATTGTCTTTGATGACAATGTCTGAATCTTTAAATGAACAATTTGAAGTATTAGTTAACCTTGCTGTTGTTACTAATATTATCCCTTATTTATTATCCATGGCAGCGATTATTGTTATCCTAAAATCTGCAGGTCGTAGTGGTAGCGAATTAAGTGGTACTACTTTTATTGCCTTTATTGGCTCCTTATATAGCTTATATGCCTTATATGCATCTGGTTTAGAAGCGATGACATACGGTTCTATTGTAACATTTATAGGTTGGACATTATATGGATTTATCTCTGATAAATTCGATTTAGAAAAACAAGCTTAATCATAAATAGATAGGATACTATTATAGGACATATAAACTGTAATAGATATTTCCTAGATGTGAAAAATTAAAGAAAAGAATTATCCGCACAATGCATAGAAATGGTGTATCGTACTTGTATGATACACCGTTTTTATATATACTTGTATATGAATGCATAAAACTGTTTCATAGCGTGTAGACTAGATAGAATGCCTATAGGCTATAAAATAGTTAGATGTAATATAGGGTGATTTGTAAGTCCCACCAAATTTGATAGGAGTAATTATGTTAATACAAGATAAACATGCAGTGGAGCAACGATTGTTACTACAATCGGCGATACTCATGTCATTTGTGGCTATAGGTGGTACTATGATGGGGGTATTTAGTGGCTCCAGTGCCATCTTATTAGATGGAGTAGTGTCATTTATTGCCGTTATTATTAAAGTGATGATGATCATCACATCCAGGTTGGTATCCAATGAAACAAGTAAGCGCTTTCAGTTTGGTTATTGGCAGTTTGAACCGTTGGTATTAATTGCAGAAGGTAGTTTCACCTTACTTATCGTCAGCTATGCCTTTTTGTCGGGGCTGACGGATTTATTAGGTGGTGGTCGTGCAGTACATGTGGGGCCGGCTATTATATATGCTACGATTTTTACGATTGCTGATACTATTTATTATTTCTATGTGCATCAAATCAATAAAAAATTACAATCTAATTTGGTGAAATTTGATAATATTAGTTGGTCCATCGATGCGATGCTAGAAGCGGGGATCTTAATCAGCTTTTTGGTGGCCTTTGGATTAGAACATTTTGGCTATGCAGAATGGGCTGTATACGTGGATCCTATCGTGCTTATCATCTTGTCGTTACAAATGATGCCGTCTGCTTTAAAAATTATCATTCCATCGGTAAAGCAAATCATGGGGGTGGCACCGTTAACCTTACATAATCGAATCCAATTTATTATGGATTCTTTTATGGAAAAATATAAATTTAAAGACTATGTAACTAGTGTACAAGCCTATGGGAATGTAAAAATGATTGAAATTGATATTTTGATTCCTAAAAGCTTCCCTAAACAGACGATTGTAGAATTAGATGAGATTCGCAATGAAATTGACCTTGCTATTGGTGGCGACCCTGCAGAGAAATGGGTGACTATCACCTTTACAGCTACGAAAAAGTGGATGGCAAAAGATTATTTATTAGATGAAGAAGACGAAGATTAGTAACTATCTTCCTATGAGGAGACAACAGTGGAGTATGTATTGACTATCATGGAAACCTATGGATATGCAGCTATGTTTATTTGCATGGTACTGGAAAATGCGAATATTCCTATTCCCAGTGAAATTGTTTTGGGGTTTGCTGGATATTTGGTGTTTCAAGGTGTATTTGATTTGAATATAGCTATTATAGTAGGTGTTATAGCGGGTATTTTGGGGTCGGTATTGTCTTATTGGTTAGGTGAATACGGCGGAAGACCTGTATTAATGAAATACGGTAAATATATTTTGTTTAATGAAGATAAGTTCGGTGCTGCTGAAAAGTTATTTAATCGTTATGGCGGTGCAGCTGTGTTTATTGGTCGTTTATTGCCAGGGGTGCGTACATTTATTTCCTTCCCCGCAGGAGTGGCTAAATACCCAATGACACCCTTTGTGATTTGGACTGCTTTGGGTACTATCCCGTGGACTATTTTGTTAGTTTGGCTAGGTATGAAGCTAGGGGAACATTGGAAAGACTTAATCGAGTATAATCATGAACTATTTGTTGCTATGATTGTAGTATTTGTGGTAGTAGCTGTAGTATATGGTTTGAAATTTTGGAAACGTCGTAACCTATAGGGAGATGATTATGAAATTACATCGTGTGACCTATGTAGTATTTCTCTTTTTCTTAGGAGTCTATATGCTAGGTAATCATCTATTGCCAGTGTCGGACCCAGTAGAATCGAATTACGCTCTAACCGCTAAAGAGATGGTTCTTTCTGGAGATTGGTTGTCTCCACAAATTTATGGGCATTATTGGTTTGACAAACCGATTATGATTTATTGGTTATTGAGTTTGTCCTATTCCGTGTTCGGTATAACAGACTTTGCAGCACGATTCCCGTCAGCTCTCTTCGGGGCCTTGTCGGTGGCCTTGCTTTACCAAGGGGTGCGCACCTTAACAGGACACCGCCGAGGAGCTTTGTTATCGGCTTTTATACTAGGGACTTCTCTTATTGTATGGATTATTGCGCATGGCATCATTACAGATATGGTGCTTTTATTTGCTACGGTAGGTACATTCTATTATGCCTATCGGGGACTATTAGTTAAGAATCCTTGGCATATAGCAGTAGCTTATGGGTTTGCAGGCATCGCAGTGTTGACGAAGGGACCTGTAGGTCTTGTATTGCCGGGATTGTTGTTCCTTGTGTATGCAGGTGTTAAACGCTCTTTACCATTGGTGAAAGCTTTATTTCCATGGCAAGGTATTCTCGTATTTTTAGCGATTGTCTTGCCTTGGTATGGATATATGTACCATACTCATGGTATGGAATTTATCAATGGATTTTTAGGCCTTCATAATGTAACGAGAGCGACCCAATCGGAGCACCCCGAGGTGAATCATTGGTGGTACTATCTCCCTATTTTCTTAGGTGGATTTCTGCCTTGGACGGGGGCCATTCTATATGGTGTGTATCGGGGTTGGAAAACAAGAACTGATGCCTATCTATATACCATGATTATGGGTTGGGGCACGATTTTGTTTTATACAATGATGGCCACAAAATATCCGACCTATACCTTTATTTCTGTCATTCCTTTTAGCCTATTAGGGGCTTATGGGATTATTTCTCTGAAAGATGCTAGTCATCGTGCTTGGTGGTGGGTATTAGGGCCTACTTTAGTGTTATGGTGGGCTCTTGGTATTAGTACTTTCTTTGTACCTTGGGGATTTTGGTGGATACTGCGAGCATTTGTAATAGGGCTTACCATATTCCTTGGTGGATGTTATTGGTATGGGAAACGGTTAATGATGCCTTTCACAGTGGGAATGGGGACCTTGGTCATACTAGGGATAGTGCTGATAGAAGGGATGGTACCATTCTTGGCATTGCGATCCTCTGTGACGTATCATGAACAGATACGTAACTTTCATGGACCTGTGTATTATTATGGGGAATATGCAGCGTCTGTGCCCTATTACTTAGATATTACCCCTGTGCGTGTGGAGCCTAGTCCTGAGCGATTAGAGAAGTATAATGTACAACGCAGTGCGAAGTGGAATGACAAGCATGTAATGCCCCAAATTGAGGAACAAGAATTATTTAAGCGGTTGCAATCTGGAGAACGGATGTTGATTATTACCAATAAAAATTATGGTAAAGAGTTAGAGGAATCTTCGGTAGGCCCATACTTAGAACGTGATGAAAGTAGTTCAAAAGTAGTGTTATTACATTCCAAATAGAGGGGAACCTATGTCAGTAGAACGGTTGATGAGACAATTAAAAGGATTTTCTAGTCCTCAAGTGTACAATCCTTGGAATGATTTTGATGGGCGTTATGACACGAATCAGCGAGCGAGCTCCATTCGGAAAAAGCAGTTACAGGCTTATTTGGAGCAACGATTAGATCGTGCTAAAATTCTTATCATAGCAGAAGCGGTAGGCTATCAAGGAGGGCGATTTACAGGGGTTGCTATGACCTGTGAAAGAATGCTCTTAGGGTATCACCCCACGGTAAAACCATCTATGGTGTTTACAGGGCTAGAGCCGAAACGTACTAGTAATCCAAAGAGCGAGTATATTATAAAACCGACACAAAAAGAAAAGGGCTTCAATGAGCCCACTGATTCTGTGGTTTGGAATGCCATGTTAGAAGCTAATATTGATCCTTATGAAGTGGTGTTGTGGAATATCTTTCCATTTCATCCCTTCAAAGGATATGATGGGTTGACAAACCGAACGCCGACGAAGCAAGAATTAGACTTAGGATGGACATATACAAAAGGAATCTTGGAGTTGTTCCCTAGTGCACAAATTCTTGGAGTTGGACAAAAGGCGAGTCTTACTTTGGCGGAGTATGGGGTAGAAGTACAAGCTACCTTGCGCCATCCAGCCAATGGAGGAGCGGGACTGTATAAAGAACAGTTTAGAGAATTTTGTAAAACCTTATAGAGTGAAAAGCCACAGCGCTTCTGAAAAGGCGAAAAGCCGTGGTACTTCTAAAAAGACGAAAAGCCGCAGCGCTTCTGAAAACTGCCCTACGCGAAAGTTTTCAGTAAGCACTACGGCTTTTCTTGAGGTGGTTATAAGAGTTGAAAAATCTGATTGATTTAAAATGGTCTATGCTGATGGTTTTTAGTAAGCACCACGGCTTTTCTTTGTGGGTTGTTATGGGGGACTATGATATTTTTGGGTTGTATATTGAGAGATAAACGTAGAAGCACCTCCTTTGTGGTGAATATTATAAAGAAACAGGTATTACAAAAATCCTACTATCGATAATGATGGTAGGATTTTTATATAGGAATTTAGGGGAAACTTAGTTATAGGTTCTTTGGTATTGGCAGTGTCTGCAATACTTGGATAACTCTTTGTAATTCTTCTTCTGTGTGTGCAGCGGTGACGGTTAAGCGCAGTCGTCCTGTGTTAATAGGTACAGTAGGTGGACGAATGCCACTGAGGATAATGCCTTCTTGCTCACATAGGTGACTGGCTTTTAATGTATCTTCGTTGGAGCCGATGATGATAGGAAATATCGGTGTATCATCGGTGCTAGGGATTCCTAATGATTGTAAGGCTTTGTGCATATATTCTGTATTGCTTCGTAGGTTTTGATAAACACTTGGTTCCTCAGATAATACTTCTAGGGCACCAAGGCTAGCACCAATATCAGCTGGAGATAAGGCAGTGGCAAAGATGAAGGGACGACTATGGTTGATGATATAATCAATGACAGTTTGAGAACCGCAAACGTATCCACCGATGGACCCTAAGGCTTTACTCATAGTGCCAGTGGTGATGATACGTGGGCTTTCACAGTGAAAGTGATGCGCTGTGCCACGGCCCTCACCAATGACGCCAGTAGCATGAGCATCATCTACAATAAGTAGGGCATCGTAGCGCTCAGCTAGTTCTAAGAGTTCCGGTAAGGGGGCTATATCACCATCCATGCTGAATACCCCATCAGTGATGATGAAACGCATACCATAGTGCTTAGATTCAGCTAGTAATGGTTCAAGGACTTGTACATCTTTGTGGGGATACACCTGCACTTTGGCGCCACTGAGACGACATCCATCGATCAGGCTCGCATGGTTGAGTTCATCACTGAAAATGATGTCCCCTTTATTAACAAGAGCTGATATAGTTCCGAGATTTGCCATAAACCCAGCTGTGAAAGTAAGTGCTTTTTCACATTCTTTCCACTGTGCAAGACGGTTTTCTAGCTCTTGAAATAAAGGAAAGGAACCAGAGGTAAGACGAGCGCCACCAGAACCGGTACCATATTGTTGGAGAGCCTGTGAAGCGCGATCCTTCACATGTGGGTGGTGAGTTAAGCCCAGATAATTGTTTGATGCCATCATCAGATAGGTGGAACCTTCATACATAACATGAGTAGCATCGATAGGAGTATAGGTGCGAGGAGAACGAAATTGTGACTCCTCTTGGCGCTTAATTAAAGCATTAGAGTATCGATTACACATGGTGATTCCCTTTCGTTGTAACCCACGTAGGAGTGGATGTAAAATACTGTATTATTTCTTCTATCGGTGCACCGTCAGTGATAAAAAAAGCGCGACCACCGATGGGACTACCATAGACTTTCATAGGGCTTAATCGATGGTAGGTGGTACCGTAGGACACATAGCCTGTCGTATACTCTGGATCATCGGACCAACACAGTTCACCTAGTACGTAAGGCGATGCGAGGACCTTACTTGCTAGGATGAGAGCCTCTCTAGAATGGATAGAGGAACATCTGAAGCGTTGTAAATGTTCATGTATATCAGTATCGCTTTCTGCATCCATACGGGATACCCGTACCGTTTGAGGATATACCTCGCCAGTGATGGCATTAACGAGCCAAGCACCGCTTACAGACTCTGTATTTTGGCTAAGCTTGGTAAAAGCACTTTGTATAGCCTGTTCATGAATTTGTGCTTGTTGTAATAGTTGGGTAGCTACCCGATGAGACTCTTCAATCGTTGATGATTCTGTGGTAGCCACCATGAGAGCAGGGACTTTCACGATGGAGTCATCAGGAATCGCATCAATTTGTAAATTAATAAAATCTGGACGACCTTTGCTGTGTTGCAAAGCTCGCTGTATAAATTCTTCTGAAATGCGTGATACCGATTCTAGGGAGACGAGACGTTCTGCCCCAGAAATATGAGCGCCCCCCTGTTCATGAGGACCTCCCTTAGCAGCGCGCATACGGATGCTGTAGACCATGTGAGATTATCCTTGTTTAACTTTCAAAGTAGTAGCCAAGCGTGGTAGACGCTGTAAGATACCATAAAAAACGGGGCTCACAATGATTGTGAAAATCATGCCAGGTACTGCCATCACAAGCATAGGAATGACCATTTTACCGAAAGATAAACCAATGGTAATACGGGCGATAGCAGACGCAATAGGACCAGAGATAAGGATGGACCACATGCGGTTTTTACCAATCCATAAGATAAGACCTACGATAAGGCGGAATTGCATGGCGATAGCAACATTTAGCAAGTTTTGTGTGCCCAATACAAGCCCAATCAAACTAGAAAGGCAACCGCAAATGATATATTTGCGGAATCCAAAGGCAGCACAAATTGCTACGGCTAAGGGGGCGGATAATTGGAACTCTACACCAGGAATTAAGTTAGGGATTTTGATGCCCCCTAGAATTGTCATCATTGCCGTTAAGATACCGATCTCTGCAACTGTGTGAATACTTACATTTCTCATTTTTGTGACCTCCCATTGTAAACCTTTAAAAGATTTGCTTTGTTTACATTATAAAATGCAATTGCATTTAGTGCAATATTCAATTGCAAATTTTGTGATTTATTAGTGAGGGGGTGAGTTGCTTAGGATAGAATGTGTATAGTATAATGAAAGTAACTATTTTGATCGGCTTATGAATCCTAAGAGGTTCCCAAATATTTCATAGTAGAAGTATGTATAGAGGGTATATACTTTGCTGTGTAGAAGAATGTGACATAGATGGTGAGAAAGGTTTCTCACAGTGTTTTGCTGTATAAAAACAAACAGGAATAGATACTTATTTGTGCTTACATGCCGATACATGCTTAACCATCTGCGGATGGGATTATATAGTCTTGGACTATGGTAGTATGTATAGACAGTACGACCATAGTCCCGTAGGAGGAAATTTTGAATATACAAGAAGGAACAACAAAGATAGTTACACCGACAGGTGAAGCTACGCAACAACACCCACGTCAGACAACACGTACACGTCGTACGACAGGTCAAAATCGTCGCGCCACAGTGAAAGCGGATGGAGAGCGTCCAAGTCGCCCTCGCAATGATAATGGCGAACGTCGTCAATCTAATCGTGGTCCTCGTAGACCGCAACGGGTGAACGTGGCAGTAGAAAAACAGGAACAATCAGTACGTCCGCACGTGCGAAAAGATAAATTACAAATCATTCCATTAGGTGGTTTAGGTGAAATTGGTAAAAATATGACCATCTTCCAATACGGCGATGATATTGTAGTGTTAGATGCAGGGCTAGCATTCCCAGAAAATGACATGTTGGGAGTAGATATCGTTATTCCTGATATGAGTTATTTAATCGAGCATAAAGATAAAGTGCGTGCCGTGGTAATTACTCATGGTCACGAAGATCATATTGGGTCTTTGGCATATTTATTAAAAGAGGTCAATGCACCTGTCTATGCTACAAACTTAGTATGTGGATTGATTGAAGGCAAATTAAAAGAACATCATGTAAAAGCAAAAAAATTACAAATTGTAAAAGCCGGTGATGAATTTAAAATTGGATGCTTCAAAGTAGGCTTTATCCAAACAAATCACTCAATTCCAGACGCATGTGCTATCTTTTTAGATACTCCAGTCGGTACTGTGGTGCATACAGGGGACTTTAAAGTAGACCAAACGCCAGTAGATGGGAAATTAATGGACGTTCATAAATTTGCAGAACTTGGTAACAAAGGCGTATTGGCGCTTATGTCCGATTCCACAAATGTAGAAAAACCAGGTTTTACTCCATCTGAAAGTTCTGTAGGACCTGCTATTATGCGTGCTGTAGCAGAAGCTACTGGTCGTGTTATCTTGGCTACTTTTGCATCCAATGTGTCCCGTTTGCAACAAGCTATTGATGCAGCGGTAGCTACCAAACGTAAGGTAGTGGTGTTAGGTCGTTCCATGGTAAATGTGACAGAAATTGCTCAAGAGCGCGGCTATTTAACAGTACCAGAAGGAACTATCATCGGTGATGATGAAATGAATCGGTATCGTGCGGATGAAATTATGATATTAACGACAGGATCTCAAGGGGAACCAATGGCGGGCCTATCTCGTATGTCTACGAATAATCACCGCACCGTAGAGATTACGCCAAATGATACTGTTATTATCTCCGCCACTCCAATTCCGGGTAATGAAGCGGCAGTAGGACGTACCATCGATAACTTATTGCGCCAAGGTGCTCATGTAGTCTATGGCAAAGATCGTGGTATCCACGTATCTGGACATGGTAGCCAAGAAGATTTAAAAACAATGTTGAATCTAGTGCGACCTAAGTTCTTTATTCCTGTACATGGGGAATACCGTATGTTGAAAAAACATGGTGAATTGGCTGTGTCCATGGGGATTGTAAAACCTAACAATGTTTTGGTTGGGGACAATGGACAAATCTTTGAGTTTACCACACGTACAGGTCGTTTAGCAGGTCGTGTACCAGCTGGTAAAGTCTTTGTGGATGGTTTAGGTGTAGGTGACGTAGGTAACATTGTTATTCGTGACCGTCAGCAATTAGCGCAAGAAGGTATGGTTGTGGTTGTTATGGCAATGGACCGTGCATCTGGTACGATCGTAGCGGGCCCAGATATGTTATCCCGTGGCTTTGTGTATGTTCGTGATGCAGAAGAATTGTTAAGTGAAGCACAACGACGTGTAGATGCAGCAGTAGAGAAATGTGAAATAGACCACATTAAAGATTGGACAACCATCAAAACTGTGGTGCGTGACACATTAGGCAAATTCTTCTATGAAAAAACGCGCCGTCGCCCAATGATTCTACCAATCATTCAAGACGTATAAAGTATGTGATATAATAGACATATGACGCGAGTCATATGTCTATTTATTGTATTGGACTATGTCGAAACCTAAGAGCGACATAGTGTGGAGTTAGTATATGAATCAAACAAGTACAAAATCCGTCGTAGAATCTGGCATCCTTACGGCATTGATGATTGTCTTTGCTATGATAGGACTCAGTGTACCTATGCTTGGATTTTTTGGGTCTATTTTTGTACCTATGACGATTGCCATTGTAGGCGTGCGTCATGGGTTTCGTTGGAGCCTATTATCTGTTGTATCAGCGATTATAGCCATTGCCTTTTTATTAGGACCTTTAACAGCCATAGTAGAAGGTGGAGTCTTCGGTGTAATTGGTATTTTAATCGGTTATGGATTGCACAAGCATTGGTCAATTTCTAAATTGCTAATGATTCCTGCTGTGGTATTAATGCTATCAGTAGTCTTCCAGTTTTGGGCTTCTGCTTTAGTGATGCACGTAAGCCCTACGGAGATGTGGACCTCTTTGGAAGAACAAATGACAGTATCCATGCAAGATGTGTATGTACAGCAAGGGCTTTCAGAAGAGCAAGTGACATCAGCGATGACCGCCTTGCAAGATCAAATTGAAATTATGAAAAAAGTGTTGATTGCAGGGTTATTTTGTGCCGGTGTGGCTATTTCTTATATTATTAATCGTCTCACCTATATTGTGCTCAGTCGTATTTGTACCTACCATATTCCTGAAATGCCTACCATCAAAGGTTGGCATGTGCCGGATTGGGCGTTGCATATCTTTTTAGTGGGTCTGATTTCCTATTTCGTGAAACAATATATTCCACTCCTTGAATACGCAGGCTATAATTTGATGTACTTAGGTGGTATAATGCTATTTATACGAGGTATATCTTGTGCGTGGCGTATTAGTAAAAGCTATAATCCACCGAAGATTGTACCGTGGATTGTGCTAGGTATCTTTGTTATCATGTCACAGTCCGCTGCTATATTAGGTGCCCTAGATGTATTCTTGCATATAGAGGAACGATGGGGTAGACGAATCGAGTAAGCCTAGAGGAGGTAGTATGGATATACAAACTGAATACAGTTCTATTGAAATGACTGCTGCCGTTCTCATTCTTATCTTATTAGGTATTATTTTCTATTTAAATTGGCAACTAGCCATGTTGGCGTGTATTGTGGTGATCGCTGCCTACTTATATGTGGGACGAACCATTCGCCGAGGACGACATCTTAGAAAAGCTCAATTTGACTGTATGGCAAAAGGAATTACGCAAGCTTCTACGTTTGCGCTACAAAACTTGCCAGTAGGTATTGTCATCATTGATGAACACAATGTGATCTGCTGGAGTAACAGTGTATTTAGAGATTGGCTGCCTAGTGATTCCGATAAAACAATAAAATTAAGTGGATTTATTCCTACTTTGCGGATTGATAAATATTGGGGTAAGTCGGGATTCTTTCACGAGGAAATCGATGGTAAGTACTACCGTGTACTTTATAAAACATTGGTAGCTCCGAAATCGAATTATTCTGATGTAAATAGCGATGAACTAGAGTCTTATATGGCATTCTATTTTGATGATATTACAGATATCGAAGTGGAAAAACATAAAGCTATTTCTATGTTGCCAGCCCTTGGCTTTATTGCGATGGATAATATTGAGGACTTGCGTTCTGGTTTAAGTGATATTGAATATACTCAATTGTGGTCCGATATGAATCGCTTGATTGTAACGGAAATTGATCAACATGATGGTTTCATTCGCAATGCTACAGAAGATACATACACTTTTAGTATTAGTAAAGCGGCTATGTTGCACATGATGGAATCGAAATTTAGTTTATTAGATAAAATTCGTGCTTTAACTACATCGAAACATATTCCCCCAACCATCAGCATGGGTATTGCATTAACAGAAGATACTGTAAAAGTGCAAGGGGAGAAAGCAAAAGCTGCCTTAGAAATCGCCCTAGGACGTGGTGGTGACCAAGTTTGTGTATACCATGGTGAAGAAGTGAAATTCTTTGGTGGAAAATCATCAGGCAGTGAAAAGAATACCCGTGTTCGTGCTAGGGTCGTATCTCATGCATTACATGAAATTATGTTAGATTCAGATCGTGTTCTTGTGATGGGCCATGATCGGGAAGATTATGATAGTATAGGAGCTTCTGTAGGTGTAGCAGCGATGGCAAGAGCACTTAGGAAGCCAGTTCATATTGCTTTGAGTTCGCATCCTACAGCAGTTCGTAAATTAGTAGAAGTATTAGTAGATCATCCTGATTTTCAAGGCCTTATTATTGATGAAGAAGAAGCTGCACAATTTGTAACAGATAATACTGTTGTGATTGTAACTGATGTACATCGTTCTGAGATGGTGGCGGCTCCATCAGCTTTGAAAAAGGCAAATCGACGTGTTGTTATCGATCATCATAGACGGGGATCAGATTTTATTGAATCTCCATTATTGACCTATTTAGAGCCATCTACATCATCGACGAGCGAACTTGTAACAGAATTGATTCAATATTTCCCTGAACATGTTGCGATCAAGCATATTGAAGCTAGTGGTCTGTATGCAGGTATCGTAGTAGATACGAAAAATTTTGTGGTCCAAACCGGAGCACGTACCTTTGAAGCGGCCTCTTTCTTGCGACGCTCAGGTGCAGATGTATCCCTAGTACGCCATTTATTTATGGATAGTTTTGAGGGAATGCGCATACGTTCGATGATGCTAGCATCTGCAGAAGAAGTGGCGAATATGGCTTTCACAGAAGCACCGCAAGATGCGAAGAATGCTACTGTGATTGCAGCACAAACGGGAGATAAATTGATTACCCTTGAGGGGATTGAGGCTAGTTTTGTGTTCTATGTACTGCCAGATGGTGGTATTGGCGTCAGTGCTAGGTCGCAAGGTAAATTGAATGTACAATTAATTATGGAAGCCGTCGGTGGCGGAGGTCATCGTACCGTGGCGGGTGCTCAAATTTACAATATGTCTATGAAGGAGGCACGCCAATGGGTGACTGAAGTGGCCGTATCCTACATGACAGAATTGCAAAAAGAAGTTAAGGAGGAATTATCATGAAAGTAATTTTATTAGAAGATGTTAAAAAAGTTGGTAAACGTGGTGAAATCGTAGAAGTTTCTGAAGCCTATGGTCGGAATGTATTGATTAAAAAAGGCGTAGGCCTTGAGGGTACACCACAAAACTTAAATAATGCAAAACAAAAATTAGGTGCACAAGCCCACAAAAAACAAGTGGACTCTGATGAAGCTACAGTATTGGCTAGCCAATTATCAAAAGTATCTGTTACAATCCCTGTGAAAATGGGCGATGGTGGCCGTGTATTTGGTTCCGTAACAGGTAAAGATATTTCTGATGCATTGCAAGCGCAAGTAAAAGTTGATGTGGATAAAAAGAAAATTGACTTAAAAGAGCCAATCAAAACATTGGGTACTCATGAAGTGTTAATTCGAGTGCATCCAGAAATTACAGCTAAGATTACTGTAGAAGTAGTAGCAGGTTAATAGGAAGAGGGGCTAGGCCCCTCTTTTTTGGTATAGATATGTGTAGTTGTGAATAGGGAGAATGTATATGTCAGGACGGATACCACCGCATAGTATAGAGGCGGAACGAGCCGTATTAGGAGCTATTTTATTGAATAAAGATGCTTTTGATACAGTTAGCTCTATTGTAAAAGCGGAAGATTTTTACAGTGATAATCATCGTGTGATTTATGAAGCCCTCGTAAATATTGTAGGGAAGAATCAACGTGCAGACTATGTATTATTATCTGAAGAATTGAAAAAATCTCAGAAATTAGAGGCTGTAGGAGGGATACTGTATCTTACGAATTTAACCACAGATATTGTAGATGTCTACAACGTGGAAGATCATGCGAAAATTATAAGAGATAAAGCACATTTACGTAAACTGATCCATGTAGCCAATGCAGTGGAATCCATGGCATATCGTGAAGAGGAAGAAACAGAAGATATCGTCAATCGTGCAGAACAGATGGTTCTCGATGTGAGCGGTACCACAAAAGGGGAGTCCTCTTTTAGTGTTATGCGAGACGTAGTATATGAAACGATTGATCGCATTAATGAATTACAACGGCATAAAGGTATATTAACGGGTGTATCTACAGGATTTAAAGACTTAGATAACTTGACCAGTGGTTTGCAAAAATCGGATTTAATCTTAGTAGCTGCTCGTCCATCTATGGGTAAAACAGCATTTACTTTGAATATAGCTCAAAATGTGGCAATGAAATCGAAGAAAAATGTAGCGTTTTTTTCCCTAGAAATGTCTAAAACACAACTAGTAGCCCGTGTGTTAGCAGCGGTGGCTGGTATTAACTCTGGCCGGATTCGGAATGGTCAGCTTAGCCAAGAAGACTGGGGAAAAGCTATCAATGCTTTGAATGATTTAGCCGATGCTCCTCTGTATATTGATGATACATCAGGATTGACTCCTCAATTGATGAAGAAAAAGCTGCGTCGTTTAATTCAAGAACATGGTGAATTAGGCCTTGTAGTGGTAGACTATATTCAGCTTATGGAAAATGGTGGTAAAAAAATTGCTGATAATCGTCAACAAGAAGTATCTGCCATTTCTCGACAATTAAAAATTATGGCACGAGAATTTAATGTACCATTGATTGCCTTGTCTCAGCTGAGCCGTGGTGTAGAAAGCCGTGCAGATAAAACGCCGATGTTAAGTGATTTGCGTGAATCTGGATCCCTAGAACAAGATGCAGATATCGTGGCTTTCCTAAATCGCGAAAATTATCAAGATACAGAAGATACTAGTGATGGTGTAGAAACACAGGTTATCATCCGTAAGCACCGTAATGGTGAGTTGGGGATAGTGAAACTATGGTTTGAAGGAGCATACACTCGATTCAGAGATTTAGCATATCGCGAAGATGACCCTGGTATTTAATGAAAGGAGAGAGATAATGAAACAGACTTGGACACGTATGCTATGTATAGGCGCGTTGACTATGGGGATGGTATCAGCAGGAATGCCAACAGTAGAAGCTACCGGGATTTGGGAAGCCCTTGGTAAAAGTGTGTTGGGTGGCATTTCTGTACATCAATATTTGAGCGACATTGATAATACAGAACAAGGGCAACAAGAGATGCTAGTAAAAACGAAGAATCGTACGGGCGTCTATGATAATTATGCCTACCAAATGCGTGCGAAGCGCATTGTAGATGAACTTTCAAAATCGCCTCATGTGAAACGTAGTTATGTAGTGTATGTGAATCCAGATGAAGATTTTAATGCTTTTATGACCTTTGGACGTGTTATGTCCATCAATAAAGGCACCATGGATTTACTGGATGATGATGCGTTAGCGGCGGTAATCGGTCACGAGTTAAGCCATGGCGAGCATAAAGATTTAGTGAATGGAGCCAAGAAAAGTAGTATCTTATCTACTGTGATTGGAACAGCTACCTTTAACTCGGGTGATTTAGGGCAAATTGCTGCGGGACTTACTGGAAAGTATTTAGATAGCCAAGTGTTCACTATGTCTCAAGAGAAGAATGCTGATGAACTAGGTTTTAGCATCTTAGCAGATTCTTCATATAATGTAGGCGGTGCCGCCCTTGCCATGGAAGTTATCAAAAATAAATATGGCGATACTTACCGTGAGGGATTTGGTAAAATTTTAAATCCTAACGACCATCCAAAAACATCGCAACGGGTATTGGACAATTTGCAACGCTTATACGTGTACTCTGAAAATCATGTGAAAGTAGAGCAACAAACAGTATTTATCAATGGCAAACCTGTCTATGAAGGAACTGCAAAAGGTAATTATACGGCGTCAATGCGAGCCTATTTAGTGGCTGGCAAATTGGCTAGATTGTACCATGATAACGCAATCGGTGGCGCCCGTGTGGATGGATCTACCGTGGCTATTGGAACAACTAATATCGTGACTATGCCAACTTATGATGCTGCATTCCAGATTGCTAAACAAATGAATGCAGCTATCAGTGATGAGTCTGGTGTTATGACGGATAAAAATAAGAAAGAAAAAAAGACAAAAAAGATATAAAGAATACAACTAATTGTTCTAATAAACTATTTAATGATTCATTGTTATCGATGGATATCGATAGAGAAGACCGAGAAATATAGATATTCTTTTATGTAATTCGATATAGTTCTAGATGTATATGAATTTATGATGAAAAAGATGAGCAAGGTATAACTAAAAGTAATAATTGGTTTATCCCTTTAAAATAGCTGTTTATAGGTTATTTTTTAAAGAAATTAATTAAATTGTCTTTTAATTATGCATATATGATAAGCTTAATACAGCGATAACAAAGGGATTTCTATTCCATGTGATGTACATGTGTGCTATAATTTACGTATCAAGAGTAGTGACAATCTGTTGAGGAGTTCTACAAGATGTCACAATTTATTTTTTGGTTAGGGAAAGAGGTTTTAAAGATGGGAAATTTTGTTTACATCCAAGAAGAAAAACTTAACGCATTCTGTCAAGACGCATTCGAAGGATTTGGTTTCACTCCTGAAGAAGCCGGTATCATTAAAGACGTATTGATGATGTCCGACATGTACGGTATCCAATCCCATGGTATGCAACGTGTAGTTCGTTACCACAAAGGTATTGAAAAAGGTCTTATCGACATCAATGCAAAACCAGAAGTAGTATTCGAAACTCCGGTATCCGCAGTTGTAGAAGGTCATGATGCAATGGGCCAATTAGTTGGTCACTTTGCTATGGAATTAGCAATTAAAAAAGCTAAAGAAACAGGCGTTGGTATCGTATCTGCTCGTAACTCTAACCACTATGGCATTGCTGGTTACTATGCTAACCTTGCATTAAAAGAAGGGTTAATCGGTTTCTCTTGCACTAACTCTGAAGCAATCATGGTTCCTACATTTGCTCGTAAAGCAATGCTTGGTTCCAACCCAATCGCTTTCACAATGCCAGCTGAACCATACAATTTCTTCTTTGATGCCTCTACAACAGTAGTAACTCGTGGTAAATTAGAAATGTACAACAAACTAGGTAAACAATTGCCTAACGGTTGGGCGTTAAATAAAGACGGTAAAGCATCTCAAGATGCTGGCGAAGTATTGGGCAATATCTCCGATCACGTTGGTGGCGGTATCATGCCTTTAGGTGGTAACACTGAACAATTAGGTTCTCACAAAGGTTATGGTTACGGTATGCTTTGCGAAATCTTCGCATCTATCTTCTCTCAAGGTGGTACATCCAATAAATGTATGACTGGTGGTCGTTCTAACATTTGTCATGGTTTCATGGCTATCAACCCAGCTATCTTCGGTAATCCAGAAGATGTTAAAAAACACTTCTCCACATTCTTACAAGAACTTCGTGAAGCTCCTAAAGCTGAAGGTGCTGACCGCATCTACACTCATGGTGAAAAAGAAGCAGAAGCTATTGAAGTTTGCCGTAAAGAAGGTATTCCAGTTATCGACAAAACTGTGGCAGAATTGTTCGACGTATGTAACTTGTTGAAATTGGATCCTAAAAAATACTTCGGTGACTATGAGCCACCTAAAGCAGTAGCATCCAACTACTAATTAGAAGTCACTAGCTGACAATTACAAATCTTTATCGATGCAGAATCAGTAATTTTGTATCCCTAAGGAATACTTCTTAGAGACTGGTGACAGTCAACATCTTAGAACATATGAGAGAGGGAATCTGTAGATTTCCTCTCTTATTGTTTATACAACACTGTGTGTATGCTAGAATTTGAATTACAGTGATTCATACTATAGAAAGGGATTGTTAATATGGATATATTTTTAGCAGTCTTGCCGATTCTATGGCTTATCGTAGCATTGGCAATTTTAAAAATGCCAGCATGGAAAGCATGTTTGGCAGCAGCAATTGGTACATATATTTTAGCGGTTTTCTATTATGGAGAAAATGCTTATATTATGTATACAGGGGCTATGGAAGGTGTAGCTCTTGCAGTTTGGCCAATTCTTTTGGTTATTACAGCAGCGATTTTCACATACCAATTAGTAGTTCATACAAAGGCTATGGATACAATTAAAATTATGTTGTCTTCCGTAACTAGTGATATGCGTATTTTAGCATTATTATTAGCTTGGGGCTTTGGTAACTTTATGGAAGGTATGGCAGGTTTTGGTACAGCCGTTGCCATTCCAGCAGCGATGATGGTAGCAGTAGGCTTTGATCCATTGAAATCTATCTTAGCTTGCTTAGTAGCAAACTCCGTACCAACTACATTTGGTTCCATTGCCATTCCAACAACAACATTGGCATCTTTGACTGGTCTACAACCAGCTGAACTAGGTACATTCATTGCAGCACAATTATTCATTTTAAATGTAGTAACTCCACTTTTTATTGTCGGTATTATTGCTGGCGGTGTGAAAGCAATTAAAGGCGTATTTATTCAAACTATTATAGCAGGTTTTGCGTTAGCTATTCCTGAGTTATTAATTAATATGTATGCAGGTGGTCCAGAACTTGCAGTTATGGGATCCTCTATTGTCATCATGGCTGTTATTATAGCTATTGCAAAAATTATGCCTGTAAATGACCCAGAATATAAAGTTGATATGGGAGCAAAAAAAGTATCAGCTAAAGAAGGTTTGATTGCAGCATCTCCATTTATCTTGATCTTTATCTTGCTAATTGGTACATCCAAATTAGTACCACCTGTATATAATGCATTGATGGTATTTAAAACATCTGTACCTATTCATGCAGGTGTGAATGCAAAACCGTATACATTTGTGTGGATTGCAACTCCTGGTATTATGATCTTTATTTCTGCTTTAATTGGTGGTTTCATCCAAAAAGCAGGACTTAGTACTCAAAAATATGTATTAACAAATACATTTAAAACATTAAAATTAACATATGTAACAATTATTTCTGTAGTTGTAACAGCTAAATTGATGACATACTCCGGTATGACTGGTATGATTGCTAACGCATTAGTAGGGGCAACCGGCTCTTTATATCCTGCATTTGCTCCTGTTATTGGTGCATTAGGCGCTTTCTTGACTGGTTCCGGTACAAATGCGAACGTATTGTTTGGACCATTACAAACAGCAGCAGCTCATCAATTGACTCCTGGTCATGATACATTAGCATTATGGTTGGCAGCAACTAACTCTGGTTCTGCTGGTGTTGGTAAAATGTTCTCCCCACAAAGTATTGCCATTGCCATTGGTGCCGTAGGTCCTGCTTTGAATACATTCATCGAAGAAAATAAAATTGATGCACAAAAAGCGGATCAATTACGTCACTCCATCGATGCGAGTTCCATCATGGTTCATGTATCTAAATACTTCTTGTTATATCTAATCGTTTTTGGTATTTTCACTTATTTTGGACAAGTTTTCTTCCCTCAATTAGAAAATCTTTTAACATTAGTTAAACATTAACAATTAAACTAGCATACGTAAACAGACAAAGAGACAACATTTCGGTGTTGTCTCTTTTTGTATTTGAAGAGCATACATACATTGAAATAGACTTATATCTATGTTTAAATTTGTGTATATAATCGTGGCCATAAAGTATTTGATATAACTTAAAGTTCATCTTATATTCATTATAATTTCATGGTTTGTTCATATTTTTTTCATAATCGGTTCATACTTATAAGGTAAGATATAAGCAAGTTAGAAATAACAAATATTCCTTAATTAAAAAATCAGACACGATGTATATGACACGTGAAGGAGGAAACTATGAAAAAAATGTTCCGTTTGGGAGCTGCGGTAATGGCTCTAGGTGTAGGTCTTATGATGACAAGTGGCGTAGCTAATGCCATGAATACAAGTATGATGAAAAATATGTCAGCAGATCAAATGGCAAAAATTAATGCTTGGAATGGTGTAGGTAGTGTAGTGCCTAGCGTATTACCATTAAGTGATGTAGATTATAAAGGTGTAGTCACAAAATTTAAATCTTTATATCCAGATGCACAAATTATTGGTATTTCTTATGATGGAAAGCATAATCCAACATATGAAGTGGATGGCATTGCGGATGGTTTAAAAATTGAAATGCATATTCGTGAAAACGGAGATATTCTAAAGACAGAAGCAAAACCTATGGAACATGGTAAACATATGATGAAACAAGGTTCTATGATGTATGGTCAAGCTATGAAAGGCAGTCACAGCATGTCTAAGGCATTTGATGTGAATGATATTATCATGCCAGAAGTAGCAGAAACAAAAGCACAAGAAAAAGTGGGAGGGTCATTTGAAGCTATGGAGTGGTCTGTAGAAAAAGAACATGGCCGTTTAGTGTATGAATTAGATATGATTGATGGTAGTGGTAAAGAAGCTGAAGTCAAAGTAGATGCGATGACTGGTGAAGTAATCTATATAGATATGAAAACTAGTAAATACTAATTCTATCCTTATATAATATCCTTAAAACTCCCTTACTATATAAATACAAATAACACAAACATAACATAAAAATAAAAAATACCCTTACTATAAAACGTCACTGGCTTCGTTATGAAACCAGTGGCGTTTCTTTTACTTAGCAAAGGGAAGAGCACGACATATTCCTCCACAAACTGATACTACGTTAGGTTTGCTCCGGAACATGTCGTGCTCTTCTAGTATTGTTTTATTTAGACCAAAAAAGGAACGCCACTGGTATTCTATACGCAACTGCGTTCCTTAGGGATTTTTGTTAATACGTATTTCAATTATATATCAACGATATGAAAATAATATGCTATGCTATAAATATAGAAGATCTATCAACGTGAGTTGGGTTTATCTCTTCCTAATCGATGGGAGGAGGTGATACTATGACACCATTCGAATTTTTTAGTTTACTAATACAATTTGGAATGTTAGTTATAGCATTTTTAACTTACTTAAATATGTAAGTGAAAAGCCTAACGCATAAGGTCTTGCCACCTTAACACGTTAGGCTTTATCACTGTTTATATCCTTTGAGATGAGCCTAACGCCTACAACACGTTGATGGCTCTTCTTTTCTTGTGTATAGTATAGCATAGTTTTCGGCTTAATACTACTTATTTTTATTCTCTATCGCTCTAAAATGACCGTTTGCCTAGGCTGGGGTGTTTACACGGTTTTAATGTGTATCGGTCAATGATGCGGCAGGCTTCGTCTAGGGTTAGGTCTTCTTTTGCAGGCCCTTGTTCAAAGATGCAACGAGGATCGCTGGAGCCAACTTCTCCGGCTGGTAGGTATAGGTATTCTTCGTTATGAGGGTCACCAAAGATGTACCCTGCTTGTAAGTGTTCTTTGTGGATACGGCTCATGGTATCTCCTTCATCATAAAATTAGCGGCGTCCGCTGAGACTAAGTGTAATTGTGTGTGTCCCCAATGGGACGGCACTTTTAGGAATGATGTTTTATCGTGTAAATGACCAAATACGCAGTGATCTATATGGTACTGTTCTAATAGGTCTGTAAATCCATTGGCATGATTTTCCAATGTAGGTGGATAATGCAGTAAAAGTATGCGTGTTACCTGAGTAGGGTTATCGCCACTTTCATTGATGGCAGTTTCCATCGCTTCCAGAGCGGTCTTAGTGCGCATTAATTCCCGCTCGTAGATGTGGCGGTCATCTTCTTCTTTAAAGAAAGGATCTTGGGGATAGATATACCCTTTGGTGCCACCGAAGGCAATCCCATTGTAGTATAGTCCTCTGCCTTGCAAGAAAGTGATGCGCCCTTCCATAAGGGTATTCATTTTTTGCAGGCTCGTCCACCAGTAATCGTGATTACCGCGGATCATAAATTTTTGGCCTGGTAAATCAGAGATAGCATCTAAGTCCACTTGTGCATCGCTGAGTCGCATAGCCCAAGACATATCACCGACTAGAAAGACTAGGTCATCAGGCCCTATATGTTCTCGCCAGTGTGCTTGGATACGTTCCCAGTGGTTATCCCAGTGTGGACCAAATATGGTCATAGGTTTTGTTGGTGGTTGCCCAGATAGGTGTAAATCGCCAATGGCAAAAACTTTCATTAAACCTCCAAAGGATTGTGTAAATATGGCTGTATGTGACGGATAACCTCTAAAGCTCGTGTTTCGTGGCATACTTGGGGAATCCCATAGCCAATAACTAAAGGCGATGTTATATAGCGAGGCACGATTTTGAGGTAGTGAAAGCCGTCATTTATATCATAGAAAAATAGATTATAAGATTTCGTATATTTAGAGAAACCTTCTAATATATACCGTAAGGTACGTTGTAAGTAGTTAGCTAGTATAGATGTATCTAATTGTGGATCAAATCGCATATTAAATTCAAAGAATCCATGGATAGGACGATTGGATAAGGTCACGCGCAGCTTATCCTGTTCATAGATAAGCCATCCATCAAAATGTTCTCTGTCAATATCTTGACGATAATCATAGTCCTCTAGGCCGATGATTTGGCTATGCGGATGATAGATAGATCCGCCAGACATGGGGCCATAGTTTTTAAAGAATAAGACCGATGTAAAACGAGGGTTGGCTTTTACTTCTTCCCATTTGGTTCGACCAAACTCTAAAATGTGGACCGCATCTGAAAAGGACAATTTAGAATATTCTGTGTGCACATGGGGTGGCGTTTCAATGATAACAGTAGGCCATGTGCGTTCTAATACAGGGTATTTATTCATGAGCCAAATGATAGATCCAGATGTATCTAGTATATCGGTTAATTGCGAGGGTTCGCAAAATGGGCAGTGCCCGTCGCGATTATGCATGCTGTCGGGTTTTGTTTGTCCTAAAGCAATATCAAAAATTAATGGTTTTTTCATGGTTCACCTCACTAGTACTATAGTATCATAGGGGATGATGTTTATGAAAGTGTGAAACATGATATAATAAAAAAAGAATAGGAGGAATTATGAGACCTACAACATTATGTTTTCCAAAACGGGAAGATTTATTTTTATTGGGACGAAAAAAACGTGGCTTTGGAGCCGGTTATTATAATGGATTTGGTGGTAAAATTGAGGACGGTGAAAGTTTCCGTGCCTGCGCAGTGCGTGAAGTGTTTGAGGAAGTCTCTTTGCTAGTGAAGCAAGAAGACTTACAGGCGGTGGCGATCTTGGACTTTCAGTTTCCTTATTCACCAGAGTTGAGCCATATTAGTTATGTATATATAGTGGAACAATTTCAAGGCATTCCTTTGGAATCGGAAGAGATGGAGCCTCATTGGTTTACGTTGGAGAACACTCCCTTTGATCATATGTGGGCTGGTGATGAAGAGTGGATTCCACGGATTTGGCGTGGCGAGAAGTTGAAAGGTGTTATTACTTTCAAAGAAGATAATAGTACGATAGAATCCATGCAATTTGCAATTGTAGAAGAGGTGCTAGAAAGCGACGATGTAGACCGTGTGACGGCTTGGATATATGAGGGCATGAAGTGAAACAAGTAGAACAGCAAAGCCAAGTGGCATGGACGAAACATTTGTTAGATTGGTATGATGTGCATAAGCGTGATTTACCTTGGCGTGAAAGTAAAGACCCTTATCGGATTTGGGTGTCGGAAGTGATGTCTCAACAAACTCGAATTGAGGCCATGCGTCCTTATTTTGAAAACTGGGTATTGCAATTTCCAACACTTGAAAGTTTAGCTAGTGCCGAAGAAGATACGGTGGTTAGGGCATGGCAAGGTCTTGGATATTACTCCAGAGCTCGTAATTTACACCAAGGTGTGAAAGAAGTAGTAGAAACCTATGGAGGTCAAGTACCGAGAACACGGAAGGAAATGGAATCCTTAAAAGGTGTAGGCTCCTATACAGCAGGAGCAGTGCTCTCTATTGCGTATAATCTTCGTGAACCTGCCGTAGATGGCAATGTACTTCGCGTGTATGCTCGTCTGTACGATATCCATGAAGATATTCTAGGTACCGTAGGGAAAAAAGCGATTACTACATTGGTAGAAGAGACCATGCCCTACGATCGACCAGGCGACTTTAACGAAGCCCTCATGGACTTTGGTGCATCGATTTGTATTCCTAAAACACCCCGCTGTGAGTCCTGTCCATTAGTACAGGATTGTGCAGCAAAAGCAGCAGGAACAGAGCAACAATTACCTATACGGATTAAGAAAACAAAGGTGCAGTCTGTACAGCTCTACGTAGGGATTGTCCAAACGCTAGAGGGCTACTATGTGCTCCATCGAAGACCTAAAGAGGGATTGCTACAAAATATGTGGGAGTTTCCAAGTATAGAAGGTGGTACAGCAGAGAGCCGCAAAGTAGAATTAGTTGAGGTATTACAATCCATTGGGGTTATAGTCACTATGGAACGACCTATGATAAAGGAAGTGACGCATATTTTTAGTCATCGCAAATGGACTATGAAAGGCTATCGAGGAGAAGCTACAGAGGTAGCAATAGATTCATCGAATACGATTGTGCTGGAAGGTGATGAAGCGGTGCAACAAGCTATAGCAGAGGGTCAGATTATTCCTCTGAAGGAGGATTGGATTCTCTGTCGGAAAGAAGCCTTTCACGTCTTGCCTTGGGCGGGACCTCATGGTAAATTCATTGATCTTTGTTAATCTATACCGAGGAGTGATATAGATGAGAATATATATCTTAGCAGGTATTCTAGTACTTGCAATGTTTATCTTTGGAGCTATGACAGGATATGTGGTGGCCCTATTTAGAAGAAATAGTAAACGTAAAGGGTTCCTCTATGGGGGTGGGCTGGGATTGGCTCTTGCCATAGGTACTATTTTGTTGCAAGGAATTATGTATGGTATCCATGGTGGAATCCTACCAAGCTTAGTGCGACCTGTGCTACTAGAGCTAAATGGATTGGTAGTGGCACTGGTTGCTACCTGTCTTGTATTGGCTGTATTTGGGATATGTTATATATTGTTACACCTAGCCAATAGAACTGTGAATGAAGATGATCCTCTATACATAGGGCGGAGAAACTTCTTTAAACGTACTGCTGTGGTGGTGCCTGCTGTAGTAGGTGTCACAGGGTCGGTGGCGGCATTTCAGGGGAATAGTGAATTACAATTGCGTAAGTTACAACTTTCACTGAAAGATAGACCTGAGGTGCTGAAAGGGTATAAAATTGGACAACTTAGTGATATTCATTTAGGGCCATTTATCGGCATGGACAAGCTGGAAGAAATGGTGGATGCCATTGCCAGTGAACAGCCTAATCGATTGGTCATTACGGGAGATTTAATCGATGAACTAGGATATCTTGATGAAGTGGCGGATTATTTAGATAGTCGTGTAAAAGACTTTCCAGATGGTATCGATTATATTTTGGGGAACCACGAGTACCGCGTCGATGTAGAACGTGTATGGAACCGATTAAGTCAAACGAAGATGCACATGTATCGCAACAGTCATCAACTAATATTAGGGGGACCTCGTCCTGTGTACCTAGTGGGCATGGATTACCACTTTAAAGATGATGTGCAAGAGGAAAATGTACGCTTGTTGGATAAAGCTATGAAAGGTATGCCTGATAATGCATATCCTATTTTGCTAGCCCATCATCCAAACTATATTCCAGAAGCATTTCGAAGACACATTTCCTTAACCTTATCTGGGCATACTCATGGTGGACAGATCAACTTGTGGGGCATAAACCTAGTGCCGGTGTATAAGCCGTACTGGAAAGGACTCTACGAAGAAGAAGGTTTATTTGCCTATGTGAGTCGAGGGTCGGGACATTGGTTCCCCGTGCGGTTGAACTGTGCTAGAGAAGTGACGGTGTTTACTGTTTTATAAGGGCATGTATATTTTATGTATGTGGTAAAATTAGTTAGTACATTATCTTGCAATTCGTAAAATTTGGAATACAATAAATGATATCCATTATCATATATAAAATTGATAATAAGGGTAATAGCTAATTCTTTCATTCTTTGAAATATATATTTAAAAATTTATATTGAGAGATAATATCAATTGTGGTATAGTATAAGTAAGTAAGACTCATGTAATTTTTAATTTAGGGATAGTACTGGAAATCCCACACGTATTAGAAAAGGAGGAAAGACTATGAAAGAATTTAAAATTTGGCGGTTGTTCATTGTGTTTGCCGTTTGTATCATGGCTATTGCAGGCTGTGGAAAACAAGCGGATACGGTACAAGATGGTAAGCCATTACAAGTAGTAACTACTACAACAATGATTACAGATTTAGTACAAAAAATTGGTGGTGACCATGTAACAGTGCAAGGTTTGATGGGTCCTGGAGTGGATCCACATTTATACCAAGCTAGCGCAGGTGATGTATCTACACTACAAAAAGGTGATATTATATTCTTGAATGGTATCCATTTGGAAGGTAAAATGGGACAAGTATTCCAAGAATTGAAAAAATCTAATAAAACTGTAGTGGAAGTGTCGAAAGATATGGATCCATCTACTATATTAGCTTTTAAGGAAGAAGGCCCAGGTGCAAAAGACCCTCATATTTGGTTTGATGTACAAAACTGGAAATTAGCTGCCAAAGTGGTCAAAGATACATTGGTAGAGAAAGATCCTAGCCATGAAAAAGATTATGTTGCTAATTACGAAGCATATATGAAAGAATTAGAGGCAGCAGATCAATATATTAAAGATAGAACAAAAGAAATTCCTGAACAATCTCGCATATTAGTAACGGCTCATGATGCATTCCATTACTTTGCCCGTGCTTATGGCTTTGAGGTAAAAGGCTTACAAGGCATTAGTACAGAGACAGAGGCTGGTACTAAAGATATGAATGACTTGGTACAATTTATTGTAGATCATAAAATCAAAGCTATCTTCGTAGAATCTTCTGTTCCTCATAAAACAATTGAAGCTGTACAAGAAGCATGTAAAGCTAAAGGTTGGGACGTGGCTATCGGAGGCGAACTATACTCTGATTCCTTAGGCTCTCCAAACACAGAAGGCGGCACTTATATTGGTATGGTCAAAGCTAATATTGATACGATTGTAGGAGCTCTTAAATGATGAATGATAACAAGTGTATTCTGAAAGTAGATCATCTTTCAGTAGCCTATGATGATACAGTAGTGCTGAAAGATGTATCCTTTCAGATTAAAAAAGGAACGATGACGGCCATGGTTGGCCCCAATGGTGCTGGTAAATCTACTTTAGTGAAAGCTATATTAGGACTGGTGCCGGTATTAGAAGGAATGATTGATTTAACATTAGATGCTAAAACAGTTTCTGCCTATGGAGGAACGAAAACAAATAGTATTTATAACCATATTTCCTATGTACCGCAAACCTCAGCAGTAGATTGGGAGTATCCTATCACTGTGTTTGAGGTGGTATTGATGGGCACCTACCGCAGACTGGGATGGTTTAAACGGCCAGGGAAACGTGAACGAGAAGAGGCGACCAAAGCCTTACAGACGGTAGGTATGTTAGACTATGCACAACGGTCTATATCACAATTGTCAGGGGGACAGCAACAGCGTGTATTCCTAGCCCGTGCCTTGGTGGAAAACCAAGAGGTATACTTGCTAGATGAACCTTTCAAAGGTATTGATAAGACTACAGAATCTGTGCTAGTGAAGATCATGAAAGAAATGCAAGCAGCAGGCAAAACTTTGCTCATTGTGCACCATAATTTACAGACCTTAGAAGCTTATTTTGATCAAGTTCTTTGCATCAATCGTAGATTGGTGGGTATGGGACCAGTTCAAGATGTAGTAGGATCCCATCTCCTAGATGAGACATTTTCATACTAGGAGGCTTTATGGAATTATTACAACAATATACATTTCAAATTGTCGCATTGGGAACTGTTATATTAGGCCTAGTGTGTGGTGTGATAGGAACCTTTGCAGTATTACGCCAAGAAAGCCTGTTAGGGGATGGCGCAGCTCATTCTACACTACCTGGAGTAGTGGCGGGATTTCTGTTAACAGGTGTGAAAGATACGACCGTATTATTACTAGGTGCCATATGCACAGCTTGTTTATCAGAATGGATTATGCACAAAACATCCCAAAAAGGAGTTCATTTTGATGCTGCACTAGCTACGATTTTAGCGGCTTTCTTTGGATTTGGGACAGTGTTATTGACTCGCGTGAAAACCATGGAAAATGCTGGACAGGCAGGCTTGAATACGTTTATCTTTGGACAGGCTGTGACCATGATGCAAAGTGATATTTGGGTGATGATCATTTGTGGTACCTGCATTATAGGGGGGGTCATTGTACTTTGGAAAGAATTGAGCCTTACTGTATTTGACCCTATCGAGGCGCAGTTGATGGGTATCCCAGTGTCAAAAGTACGATTTTTTTATCGTGCGGCTCTTATAGTAGCTATTGTGATTGGAATACGAACAGTAGGAGTTGTATTAATTAGTTCCTTGCTGATTGGACCAGCCATGATTGGCCGTCAGTGGACACATTCCTTGCGTACCTTGGTAGTGATTGCTGGTATTAGCGGTGGTATGGTAGCCTTTATGGGGACCTTTGTGAGCGCACTATGGGGAAATCTTCCTACAGGACCTATGATTATCATAGTTATGACTAGTATGATTTTATTAAGCTTAGCATTGGCCACAGGTAAACGCCTTGTTAGGAGGTGTTTTGTATGAGCCATATATTAGAAATTTGGGGGATTGCTACAGTCACTGGTATCAGTTGTAGCCTCATAGGTACATTCTTGGTATTACGCCGTTTATCTATGATGGTAGATGCTATAACACATACTGTTTTTTTAGGCATTGTATTAGCCTTTTTGGTAACAAAAGATTTAAATTCTCCTTGGCTTATCATTGGTGCTACAGCCATGGGCGTAGGCACTGTGTATGCAGTGGAATGGATGCAACAACGTCGCTACATTCGGCCAGATTCCGCTATTGGTATCGTATTTCCCTTTTTATTTGCCTTAGCCATTGTACTAGTTACCTTATTTGGAAAACATGTCCACTTAGATGTAGATACAGCGATTCTAGGTGATTTAGCGTTTGCTACTTTCCAACGATTCACCATAGATGCCTATGATTTAGGACCTATGTTGTTATGGATTGCGATTTTAGTGTGTGTTCTCAATGCAGTGTGCATTGCACTCTTTAAGAAGGAATTAATTCTGATAACCTTTGATCCTGTATGTGCTAAAGTGTATCAAGCAATGCCTATGGCGGTGTCTTATGGGCTTATGACATTGACATCCTTAACAACAGTATCTTCGTTTCAAACTGTGGGGGCTATTTTGGTAACTGGCTGTATGATTGGACCGCCAGCGACAGCATTTATGCTATCTCGAACTGTGAAAGCTATGCTACTTATCAGTATGACAGTAGCTACGATAGCTACTACCATCGGCGTAGCATTAGCATTCCTTTGGGATGTATCTATTGGTGGTATGATTGCTACGGTGATTGGATGTATTTATGGAGTAGTATGGATCTATAAATATGGCGGAAAAAATAAATGATATAAAAAGGTCTGTAACCCTAGGGTTACAGACCTTTTTGTGATATGTGTAGTGTTTTATTTATTCATATTTTCGATTGCTTCAGCTTCTGCTTTGTTGAATTTAGAAGCGATTACGATGCGGATCAAGCAAAGCGCAACGAAGATGTAAGATGCAAAGCCTAACCATTCAGCTGTATCACCGTAGGATTTTGCTTCAGTGAAAGCCAATTGAAGAGGAGCTTCGCCACCGCCTGTACTTACGGAGAAGGCGATAACACCAGCGATGATAACACCGATGATACTTTCACCAACGATCAAACCAGAAGCAAACAATACGCCGCGACGGTTCGATTGTTCTACGTCAGCATCTGCATAAGCACCAGCACGTTCTTTCGCGCGTTTTGTGATGTAACGATTTACGAAGTAACCGATGATGGCACCCATTACAAGAGGCATTTCCAATGTTGGAGGTAAGTAGATACCCATACCAATTGCAAGTGGTGGCAATGTTAAGGATTTTGTTGTAGATTTTAGAATCAAGTTTACAACGATGGCTACGATACCAACTACGATGCCGTAGAAGATGTATGTCCAATCCATGTTAGCATTGAAGATACCTTCTGCGATTTGACGCATCAATGTAGCTTGTGGAGCGGATAATGCTTGTGCAGGATCCATTCCTTCACGAGGCATAGCGCCTGTGAAACCGTAAGCGTGGTATAACAAGTCAAGTACTGGAGCGATAGCTACGGCACCTGCTAGGGAACCGATTAATAGAGCTACCTGTTGTTTCCAAGGTGTAGCACCTACTAATTGACCAGTTTTCAAGTCTTGCAAGTTATCGTTGGAAATGGCTGCAATGGAGATAACAACGGATGTCATGAAGATTGCCAAAGCAGTGGAGAATTTAATACCTTCAGGAGTAGATAATAAGTCATTAGCAGAACCGATGGCGAATACTACTAGAGAAGATACGATGATACCGATGATACCGATACCAGAGATTGGACTTGCAGAAGTACCAATCAAGCCAGCCATGTACCCACAAGCAGCAGCTACGAAGAAGCCAATTAACAATGCTACTACGATACCTGCAATGACAAGTGTCCAAGCAAGGCCTGCAGACATTGGAAGTGCGGATACGAAAGAGTAGAAGCAAATGATAAGTCCAATGATAATTAAAGCAAATACAACACCGATAGTGGATGGTTTCATATCTGTATCCATGCGGTGTGTGTCGCGATATTCTGCGCTCGCCGTCATGGATTTGATGGACAATTTAATGCCTTCAATGATCGGTTTGATTAATGTCAACAATGTCCAAATCGCTGCGACACCGATAGTACCAGCGCCGATGAAGCGGACTTTTGTTTTCCAAACTGTGCTAGAGAATTTAATAGCTTCTAGATTGTCTGGATTTGGTAGATGGTTTGTTAAGTATGGTACGAAACCACCCCAAGCAATAATCATACCGATCAAGATAGCGATACCGCTGGCAATACCAATTAGGAAACCTGCGCCCAATAGAGCAGAGGAGAAACCGAATGGAATTTGTGTAGCACCAGCGCCTACAGGGAACCAGAAAGATTTAGATTCGCCTAATACGCGTAGACCTTGTGTAACAAAGCTGATAACACCAGCTAACACGCCGCCGGATACGATTTCTTTCATACCGCCAGATTGTTTTGTTGTTTCGCCAGGAACACTAGAACCTACTTTCAAAATTTCAGCAGCAGCACGACCTTCTGGATATGGTAAGTCACTATTCATAACCATAGCGCGACGTAATGGAATGGTAAATAATACCCCAAGACAGCCACCGCAGGCACATAATAACAATGTTTCCAATAAGTCAAAGTTTTGCCAATACCCGATCATCAATAGACCTGGCAATACGAAGATGACTGCAGATAAGGTACCAGCAGCAGATGCTTGCGTTTGTACCATGTTGTTTTCAAGAACATTGGAATCCTTGAAGAAGCGTAAGATTGCCATAGATATTACAGCAGCCGGAATGGAGGATGAGAACGTCAAACCTACTTTCAGACCTAGGTATACGTTAGATGCTGTGAAGATTAATGTAATAATCGCACCTAGTAGCATGCCTCTGACTGTTAATTCCGGTAAGCTAATATCATGACTCATAAAATCATGCTTCATAGTTATACCTCCTTAAAATACACTACTATCTTACTCATTGTATCAGTATTCTCAAGGACTTTCAATAAAAAATATAGTAAATTTTGTATACATACGTCTATTTAGGAAAGTATATTAAAAATTTTCATATACGGTTCATGTAGTTGGTGTATATAATAGAGATATAATTATACCCTATGTGATAAGGAGACAGACTATGAGAAGAAAAATATTTGGTGCGGTACTCATGGCCGCTTGTTTACCAATAGCATTGCAGGCAGCAGATATTACGGTGGTGAAAGAAATGCCTATTGCGGTAGGTGAACGTATCTCTACGACAGCATCACCAGAAACCAATCGCATTATTCGCGAGGAAACGATGAAAGCTAGACAAGATAAAAAACAAATTGTAGCGCCAGCGGCGAAAGCCTTTACAGATCGTTTGCAAGTAACAGTTAAACCAGAGACAGTGAAAGAAAACCATATGGACCTGACATATCCACGAGTGCAATCTGTTAGTCCTTATGTGACAAAAGCAATCAATAAGACCATCACGGACTATGTAGAAAAACTTCGTAAGCAAGTGCACAAAACGAATGAAAAAGCAGTAGATGGAGAAAAGCAAAATTTATACATGAGTTATGATATCAAAGCGGATGGAAATGGGATTTTCTCTGTTACTATTACATCCTATACCATTGAAGACAACGCGTCTCATGGCGTGAATGTGGAAAAGGGACTTACGTTTAATACCACCACAGGTCGTACGTTGTCCTTAAGTGATTTTGGTGGGCTACCACAAGAAACAATTACAGCGGGGCTGCAACAATTGCCGAAAGAAGGTAAAAAAGCTATCTATGCAGATGCCACAGCAGGAAAACCAAATAGTTTCTTTGCCCGTGAAAATCATGACATTGTATTGATTTACGATCAAGGTACCATCGCACCTATGTCCAGTGGTAGCATCTATGTACCAGTAGGAAACTTGGGAAGATAGGCGCAAGGTAACAGAAGCATGGTATCGTTGTTAGGTATTCCTGCTTGGTGGTAGTCAATAGAAAAGACATACTCGTAGCTAAAGTTTGTAATATATACTACGAAATAAAATAGAGGAAAGTTGATATGTTTTTGTTCAACTTTCCTCTATTTTTGTTTGCGTCATATTTTGTTGTAGTTTTTATATGTGTTAATAAGACCGGGATGAAGCCTCCGTATACTAGCATAAGTAACTTGTGTTAGATAGTTTGCTTAGTGAGCCTGTTGTTTCTTCGGAGCATCAAGTCGCTTATAATAGGCTTTATCGATATCTGCATAGGAGATAATTCCTTGTTGTGCCATTAAGGTTAACACCGTCCGTTGTCGTTGTTTTGTAGCATCTATGTTGCTGACCGGATTAAAGTAGGACGGCGCCTGTGGAATGCCTGCGAGCACAGCAGCTTGACTTAAGTTCAGGTCCTTCGGTTCTGTGTTAAAGTATCCTTCAGAGGCAGATTTAATACCATAGTAATCAGTGCCATAATAAATGGTGTTCAAATACATGGTGACGATTTCATCTTTACTATAATAATGTTCCATCAAATAGGCAAGAAATACTTCTTCTACCTTACGAGACATGATACGCTTGGAGGATAAGAATAAATTTTTTACCAATTGTTGGGTAATGGTACTACCACCTTCTACCGTTTGTCCGGCTATGGTATTCGTATACAAGGCACGACCAATGCTAAAGAAATCTACCGCTCCATGCTCATAAAAACGTTTATCTTCCGTAGCCACTAAAGCTTGTTTCACAATAGGACTAATGTCTTCGCTGCGAACGCGATGCTCTGGTGGCACCCGTTTATCCATGGCCTCCTCTACAGCTTCTTTAAAATGAAAGAGACGTTTGATGCGGTCGATTCTGGAAAGTTGATCTTCCCCTTGTTCAATGGTTTGTTCTTTTATCGTATGAGCTACATGTTGCGTAGTGGTTTTAGCGTCCTCTGGGGTATACCCAGCGAACCAATATAAACCACCAGCGGCTAAAGCGAGCACAAGGATAAGTTTAAAAAGTGTTTTCATGGGTTCATCATATCACATCTAGGGGGTATCAACAATAGGGCGAATTCATTATGATAATAGAAACGTTTTATCTGTTAGTATATATGTATAAAAAGATCGTACTAAGTGACTAGAATGACGTAGAGTCGTGGATTCATTCGGTAATACATATGAATTGACATTGTGGTGTAGCGCTGCAAGAATGAAGTGCTATTTGTTATAGGGAATGCCTATGAAAGTGGATGAAATAGAATAAAAATGTATATAAAAGAATTTTTATAAAAAATACTTGCATTATTATACGCATAGATGTATAATACGTTCATAAGATAGAAACAGGGTACTGCGTAGCAGTCATTTACACAAAGAAAGAGGTCAATTATGAGCAACATTAACAAAGTAGTATTAGCCTACTCTGGCGGTTTAGACACATCTGTTATTATCCCTTGGTTAAAAGAAAACTATGGTGCAGAAGTTATCGCTGTATGCGTAAACTTAGGTCAACCAGAAGATTATGACGCAGTAGAGAAAAAAGCTATCAAATCTGGTGCTACAAAAGCGTATATCATCGACGCGCAAGAAGAATTTGTGTCCGACTACATTTGGCCTGTAGTAAAAGCCGGTGCTGTGTATGAAGGTAAATACTTATTAGGTACTTCTTTCGCAAGACCATTGATTGCTAAGAAATTAGTAGAAATTGCTGCACAAGAAGGTGCGGATGCCATCGCTCACGGTGCCACAGGTAAAGGAAACGACCAAGTTCGTTTTGAATTGACTATCAAAGCACTTTCACCAAATACAAAAATCATTGCTCCATGGCGTGAATGGGAATTGAAATCCCGGGAAGATTGTATGGAATATGCAGCAAAACATGATATTCCAGTGGTGGCTACTAAAAAACACCCATACTCCATGGACCAAAACGTATGGCATTTATCCCATGAAGGTGGCGATTTAGAAGATCCTAAGAATGCACCTAAAAATGATGTATATTTAGTTAGCAAATCCCCAGAAGAAGCTCCAGATGTACCAACTATGGTGACTATTGACTTCAAAGAAGGTGTGCCAGTAGCGGTGAATGGTCAAGCTATGTCTCCACTTACCATCTTACAAACTTTAAATGAAATCGGCGCAGCGAATGGTATCGGCATCGTGGATATTGTAGAAAATCGGTTAGTAGGCATGAAATCTCGTGGTGTCTATGAAAATCCTGGTGGAGCGATCATCATGTATGCGCACAGAGAATTAGAATATCTTTGCCTAGACAGAGCCACATACCATTATAAAGAATTGGTGGCGAATAAATACGGAGAGCTTGTGTATGATGGCATGTGGTTTGCTCCATTGATGAGTGCTTTACAAGCTTTTGTAGATAGCACACAACAAACAGTAACCGGTCAAGTGACATTGAAATTGTACAAAGGTAATATCATTAGTGCCGGATCTACATCACCATATTCCTTGTATAACCAAGAATTTGTAACATTTGAAGAAGATGATGTATATAACCAAGCCGATGCAGAAGGGTTCATCAACTTATTCGGATTACCTTTAACAATCAATGCATTAATGAAAGAGAAAGCAGGTTTAAAATAATGGCGAAACTTTGGGGCGGACGCTTTACCAAAGGGACGGACAAGGCAGTAGAGGACTTTACGTCCTCTATTTCCTTTGACTCCCGCATGTATAAAGAAGATGTGGCAGGCAGCATTGCTCATGCGACGATGCTAGCAGAGCAACAGATCATTTCTCAGGAAGATAAGGATGCCATCGTAGCAGGTTTACAGGCTATTGAAAAGCAGATTGATGCAGGAGACTTTGGGTTTTCCGTAGCATTAGAAGACATTCATATGAATATCGAAAAACGCTTAACTAATGCCATCGGTGAGGCCGGTGGGCGTCTCCATACAGGCCGTAGCCGTAATGACCAAGTGGCGGTGGACTTGCATATGTATATCCGTAAGGCCGTAGTGCACATGGGAGAAGAACTTGTGAACTTGCAACAAGCCTTCTTAGAAGTAGCAGAGAAGTATAAAGATGTGATTATCCCTGGTTACACTCATTTACAACGGGCGCAACCGGTGTTATTTAGCCACCATATGATGGCGTACTTTTCCATGATAAGCCGTGACTTCGATAATTTGCCGTTGATCTTCAAACATGCTAATGTAATGCCGTTAGGAGCAGGCGCTTTGGCGGGCACCACATATCCTATCGATCAAAACATCACAAAGGAATTGTTGCATTTCGATGCCATCTATGAAAACAGTATGGATGCTGTCAGCGATCGTGACTATGTGCTAGAGTTCCTCAGCTTTGGGGCAAAAGTGATGATGCATTTAAGCCGGTTAAGTGAAGAATTAATTCTTTGGTCTAGCACAGAATTTGGGTTCATCGAATTAGACGATGCCCATTGCACTGGTTCCAGTATTATGCCACAAAAGAAAAATCCAGACGTATGTGAACTCGTACGTGGTAAAACAGGTCGCATCTACGGTCATTTGATGGGACTTCTTACAACCATGAAAGGCCTGCCAATGACGTACAACAAGGATATGCAAGAAGATAAAGAAGGCGTCTTCGACACCATCGATACCTTACATTTTGCGATCTCTATTACGGCAGATATGTTACGTTATATGAAAGTTAATGGAGAGCACACAAAAGCAGTATTAGACGATGATTTCTCCAATGCTACGGATATGGCGGATTATTTGGCGAAAAAAGGTGTACCATTCCGGGAAGCTCATGCCATTGTAGGGGCAGCGGTACAACATTGTATCGAGAAAGGTTGCGTGTTGTTGGATCTGTCTGTAGAGGATTTCAAAGCTATTTCCCATCACTTTGAAGCGGATATTCTTGAGGCTATCACCATCGAAGCTTGCGTAGCGGGACGTAGTAACTATAGTGGTACCGCACCAGAGTGTGTAGCACGTCAAATTCGTATCGGTAAAGAAGTGCTTGCAGAAGAAATGACACATATTGCGAATTGGAAAGAGAAAATTCATTTATAATAACTAAAAACACAAAGGGGCAAATCGGCGCATGTCGTATTTGCCCTGTTTTAGTATGAGCCGATATATTTGGAAAGCACATATGGAAAAAACGTGATATAATTAAGATATATTTTTGTTAAGAGACATAACGAGGTACTAGAAGTGAAATTAATTTCTTGGAATGTCAACGGCTTGCGTGCAGCCATGACGAAAGGATTTATGGATGCATTTGATGCATTAGATGCAGATATGTTCTGTTTACAAGAAACAAAATTACAACCAGAGCAAATTGAAATGGTCTTGCCGAACCATGAACAATATTGGAATAGTGCGGTGAAAAAAGGCTATAGCGGTACGGCTATTTTTACAAAAGAAAAACCAATTTCTGTAGTGAATGGCATTGGTATTGAAGAACATGACCAGGAAGGACGTGTCATCACAGCAGAATATGAAAAGTTCTACCTAGTGACTTGCTATACACCGAATAGCCAACGTGAATTGGCTCGCTTAGAATACCGTATGGAATGGGAAGTAGCATTTCGTGAGTATTTATTAGCATTAGATGCGAAAAAACCAGTCATCCTATGTGGTGACTTGAACGTTGCGCACCAAGAAATTGATTTGAAAAACCCTAAAACCAACCGTAAAAATGCTGGTTTCAGTGATGAAGAACGTGAAAAAATGACGGAACTCCTAGCTGCAGGATTTACAGATACATTCCGTTATTTATACCCTGATGCGGTTGATGCATACAGCTGGTGGTCCTACATGGGGAAAGCTCGTGAGCGGAACGTAGGATGGAGAATTGACTACTTCCTAGTATCTAGCAGTATTGCGGACAAAATTCAAGAGGCGAAGATTCATGCGGATATCTTTGGATCTGACCATTGCCCAGTGGAACTAGTTATCGATTTATAATTCATTAGTGAGCGTATACTATGTCATTATTGCGTTTTGAAGCTGTTTCTTTGGAGGTTCATGGACACCAGATTTTACGAGATATTTCTTTCTCTGTTGATGCAGGTGAAAGTATCACTATGATTGGTCCTTCGGGGAGTGGTAAAAGTACAATTCTAAAATTGGCTAGCTCCTTGATATCTCCAACAGGAGGTACGATTTCCTTTCATGGTAAGCCTATAGAAAGCTATGTGCCGACAGAGTATCGACAAAGGGTGGCGTACTGTTTCCAGCAACCTTATTTATTTGGACAAACAGTACAACAGAATCTAGCATTTCCTTTTGCTATACGTGGGTGTTCCGTGGATGAGAGAAGAATCAAAGAGTTATTTGATTTATTTCATATAAACCTACAACTATTGGAGAAGTCTAATACAGAGCTATCGGGTGGAGAAATGCAGCGAATTTGTTTGATTCGCAGTTTGCTGTTTGCCCCTGAAGTGTTGCTATTAGATGAGGTGACGTCTGCCTTGGATCTAGAAAATACGGAGTGGGTGGAACAAGGTCTTATACAGTTGCATAAAGAAGGTTTGACCTTGTTAGAGGTGACCCATAATCTAGAGCAAAGTGCTCGCATGGGGCAACGCCGTATCACTGTGAAAGAGGGTTATATTGCAGATTGTGAGGTGCTACATGGGGAGCTTTAACGCCTTATCCAATGAATCCTTACTGATGGCAACAGTTCTCATCGTCATGACTGTCATCGTATCTTATCAACAACGGTTACGATTGGAATTAGAAATATTGCACAGCGCTTTACGGGCGGTAGTACAGCTTGTGGTAGTAGGCTATCTATTGCATTTCATTTTTGGTGCGGACAATCCTTTGTTTACTAGTGGATTGTTGTTGGTGATGCTAATTAGTGCAGCTATTAATGGAGGTAAACGCGGTCCTGGCATTAAACATGCCTCGTGGATTGCAGGTGTCAGCATCGGCATTGGTGCTGTCTTTACATTAGCGGTATTATTGGGTGCTAAGGTCTTATCCTTTACACCGTATCAAATGATTCCCGTAGCAGGCATGGTTATATCCGGGGCGATGGCGGCAGTAGGACTGTGTTTCGGCCAAATTACAACGAACTTTAAGAGGCGCCAACAAGAGATTCAGATTAAGTTAGCCTTGGGCGCTACACCTATGCAGGCTTGTAAAGCTATTTTGCAAGGAGCCCTTATAGTTAGCTTGCAACCGACCATCGATATTGCAAAAACATTGGGCATTGTGTCATTGCCAGGGATGATGACAGGTTTAATCTTGGCAGGTATGAGCCCTATAGAGGCTATCAAATACCAGATCATCGTCATTTTTATGACCTTTTCAACTGTATCCATTGCCATCGCTATAGCCGGATACTTGAGTTGCCGACAATTTTTTAATACAAAGGAACAGCTGATTCTATCTGATTCTCGATAGAATCAGCTTTTTATATACATACTATTTATTTTCTGTCTATAAACCTATAAATTAAGTAGGATTTTTTTGAAAATCTATAGTCATAAGAAACGAGTTGTGATACTATTAGGATATACTCATTCTATTTATATGTAAAACGAGGTGGTATTATGGCAAATTACAACCCTTATGAAAATATGCTACAAACATTAGATTTAGCAGCAGACACATTGGGCATTCCACGCAATGACTATGAAGTGTTACGTCACCCAGAACGTGAAATGAACGTGGCTATTCCAGTACAAATGGATGATGGGCATGTGGAGGTGTTCACTGGCTATCGTTGCCAACATAGCTCTGTTCTTGGTGCATCTAAAGGTGGTCTTCGCTTTCACCCAGATGCAGATGAAAATGAAGTACGCGCGTTAGGTGCGTGGATGACCATCAAAAATGCTATCGCTCATTTACCATATGGCGGTGGTAAAGGCGGCATCAAAGTAGATCCTAAAAAACTAAGTGAAAGAGAGTTGGAACGTTTAACACGTGGTTTTGTTCGTAAAATTGCTCCTATCATTGGGGTAGAACGAGATGTGCCAGCTCCTGATGTAAATACAAACCCACAAATTATGTCTTGGATCGTCGATGAATACAGTGCTTTAACAGGTCAATGGACACCAGGTATCGTAACAGGTAAACCGCTCGCTATCGGCGGTTCCTTAGGTCGTAATGAAGCGACAGGTCGTGGCTGTATGTTCACATTGCTGTCCTATTTGGAAAAACAAGGTACATCGATTAAAGATTTGACTATTGCTGTACAAGGTTTTGGTAATGTAGGATCTGTTGGTGCTTTGTTGATGCATCGTGAAGGTGCTAAGATTGTTGCCATTGGTGATGTACATGGATCTCTGTACAATGCAAACGGCATCGATGTAGAAAAAGCATACGAATATGCAAATTCTCATGGACGTTCTTTGGAAGGCTATGAAGAACCAGGCATGACACGGATCCCTAATCCAGACTTGTTATTGCTAGATGTAGACGTGTTATACTTAGCAGCCTTAGAAAACCAAGTGAATGAAGCTAATATGAAAGAAGTAAAAGCAAAGTTAATCTTGGAAGGTGCGAATGGACCATTGACCAAAGATGCTGACTTATACTTCTTTGAAAAAGGTATTCCTGTATTGCCAGATGTATTAGCCAATGGTGGTGGCGTTGTTGTATCCTACTATGAATGGGTACAAAACAAAGCTGGTTTTTACTGGTCTGAGGAAGAAGTGAATGAAAAATTAGCGAAGAACATGAAGAAAAGCTTTGAAGAAGTATGGGCTATGCAAGAAGAATTTAAAGTATACCCAAGATTGGCTGCGTACATGGTGGCATTGCGTCGCTTAGTAGAAGCATTAAAAATTAAAGGATATAACGGTTAATATATCTGCCCTATCTGCTCATCTTAGATGATGTAATATTTACTAGAGAGCCAGATTTATTGTATAATTTAGGTAATAATATATTATTTATTTTGTATAAGGTGAGAGAAGGTTTATAATCTAAATTTTAATTCAGTCGAATTCGACCGAATTAAATCCGAAGCAGGATATAATTCATTAACATTCAAGGTACAGACGATATGATGGTTGACTCGGTGGGGATGAGCACCTTATTCTTGCCTGATGTGCAGTATCACTTTCATGGCATGAATCCTGATGATGTAGTTATTCATGCATATAATATGTTGTATTTTATTTTAGAAAATGACAATCCTGTTGGTGATGGTGATACTATTAGCGGCCTAGAGAATGGGGAATTGGATTCAAATGTGCAATGGACATTGCAGTATGAGGATTCCCTAGTTCAACCGGTGAGAGCAGTGCTTGATGTAAATATGGGTGAATATGCTTCTGGAACTCGTTAGTTGTTAATCGATGAAAGGTGAGAGTGTTATGAGTAATCAACGTATTTTTGATATGGAACTTGTGAAAGTTGAAAGTTTGGAGAAGGCTGTTAGGACGCCATTTTATCAAACTGATTCCACAGGTGGTTCAGTTTGGGTTATTAAACCTGGTCAAACCTTACCAAAGCATTATCATCATAATTCTGATGATATATGGGTTGTATTGCAAGGAACAGGGGTATTTTATCCAACGCCGGATACTGAGGTGCCTTTTACAAAGGGGCAAGTTATAGTATCTAAAAAGGGTGAATGTCATGGTGCAAAAAATACTGGAACGGAAGATATTGTCTTTGTGAGTATCGTTGCTCCGGTGCCTTCTGATTATGATCCTGTTTATACTAATTAATATGAAAGCACTTTATAGTATTTTCTGGCTCTATAATAAATGTTGGGGTGACACCACTACGGTGTCACTTCCAACATTATTTTTTTGCAAAAAAATAAGCATATAAGGCTCACATGCTTTACAATAAAAGTGTCAAAGTCCTAAAGAAAGGATGTGAGCTTATATGCCTACTACTGATTATACTGAATTTTTACATAATGTAAAACAAGAATATATTACAAATAGCTATGAATTAGACGGAATATTTATTTTTGACATAGAATTACCAGCAACATCACATATTTGCCCAAAGTGTGGAGAAACCACAAAGCATATTAAGGATTACCGCATACGTACTGTAAAGTTTGGAAAAGTACAACGAGGCCCACTAATTGGAAAATACAGACAGCGTCGGTATATTTGTCCGCATTGTGGTCATTCTTTTGCTGAAAGCAATCCATTTGTACGAAAACATATGCAACTAAGTGTAACTAATATTAGAATGCTATTTGATAAACTTACTGAAAGTGTAACCTATACAGCTATTGCTAACGAGTGTGATACATCTATTACTACAGTATTACGTTATTGCTCTATGATCACTATACCTAAGCCCAAGACCTTACCCACTGTGATTGGTATTGATGAGTTTAAAGGAAATGCAGAAGGCTACCAATACCAAGTTAATTTAACTAATCCAGATACACATGAAATATTAGATATTTTACCGAAACGTGATACGCAAGCATTAATCCACTATTTTGCATCATTTAAACATAAGGATCGCCTACAAGTTAAGTTTATTGTAATGGATATGTCCATACAATTTAAGCGCATCATGGAGGCGCTATTTCCACATGCGCATATTATCTGTGATCGATACCATGTATGTCGACTTGTAGATTGGGCGGTAGAGCGAGTTAGAAAGCGTGAGCAACATAAACTGGCTGCTTATTCACGTATGTTAAAACAGAATCGACGTGTACTAATGAAGCATCCAGACCATTTAACGGAAGCCGAACATATTAAACTATGTGAAATACTCAGAATATCTGATGATTTACGAAAAGCATATGCTTTAAAACTTTCTTTTAGAAAAATCTTTTCAATCTATGGTAAACAAAGAATAGCTGCACATTTAACGCATTGGTTGGAATTAGTAAAAGCATCTGGCTTAGATGAATTTAATAACTTCTTTACATCATTTCCTGCATGGATGACGCAATTAACTAATGCATTCTTACTTCCATATTCTAATGGATACACAGAAGGAACTAACAACAAAATTAAAGTATTAAAACGGATAAGCTATGGACTTCGCCACTTTGGTAGATTTAGAGTACGTATTCTACTTTTGAGCAAAAAGAATGGCACCAACCATACATATGATTGGTGCCAAAGAAGACTCGTAGGGTGAATACCCCAACATTTGACAGAGAGCCTTTTATTTAATATGTTTACTACCACGTTCTGTCATCGGTGTGCCATTTTGGCAAAGTGGGCATGCATCAGCTTCAAATGTTGGTACTGTTAAGTTCAACAAGGCTTGTACTTTTTCTTTTGGCACACCAAAGTCTGCTTTACCACCGCTGCGGTTTACAAGAAGGCCTACGCCAACGATTTCACCGCCAGCTTCGTTTACAACATCTACTACTTCACGAACGGATCCGCCTGTGGTTACGATGTCTTCTACGATGAGAACACGTTGTCCTTTTTCAATGCGGAATCCACGGCGCAATGTCATTTTACCTTTTTCTCGTTCTGTAAAGATAGCACGAGTACCTAAGGCTTTGCCTACTTCGTGAGCCAATAAGATACCGCCAGTCATAGGTCCAATCACAAGCTCTACGTTTTGGTCTTCAAAACGACGAGCTAACTCTTGGCATAATTGTTCAGTATATTTTGGATGGGATAAGACATTAAACTTTTCTACATACATTGGGCTGTGAAGGCCAGATGTTAACAAGAAATGTCCTTCCAAAATAGCTTGTGTGTCGATTAATAATTGTTTTACATTCTCTTCTGTCATCATTTTTACACTGTCTCCATTTCCTCAACAATTAAACGAACTGCTTCTTGTGGATTTTCTGCTTGTGTAATTGGTCGTCCTACCACAATGCGAGACGCCCCATCTTGTAAAGCGCTACTAGGGGTAGCGATACGTTTTTGGTCGTTAGTAGCTGCAAACGATGGACGGATACCTGGTGTGACGATTAAGAAATCTTCTCCGCAGGCTTCACGAATTAGTTTTGCTTCTAATGGGGAAGCGACAACGCCATCTACACCAGCCGCTTTAGCTAGTTTAGCCAGTTTTACTACATGGTCTGAAATTGGTAAAGATCCACCAATAGCGGACCAGTTTTCATCATCAAAGCTCGTTAAGGCTGTAATTGCCAATAGTTTAGGACGCTCAATGCCTAGCTCAGCAGCTTGTTCTTTGGCAGCTTGTATAGCGGCTTCCATCATTACTTTGCCGCCTTGGCTATGGATGGTAATGAGCTTGGCACCTAGCCGTGTTAAGGATTTAATACCATGTGCTACCGTATTTGGAATATCATGTAATTTCAAGTCAAGAAATACGGATTTATTGTGGTCTCGTAAATAGGCTACAGTTTGTTCGCCTGCTGCATAGAATAGTTCCATGCCAACTTTATAATAGCTGACGGAATCGCCTAAAGATGTTACGATGGATTGCATCGCCTCCAGTGAGGACACATCTAAGGCTACAATTAAACGATCATCTGCCATAGGAACCTCCTTGTTTCACAAATCGTATTATTATTTCATAGTTTATGGTGAAAGTCAAGGATTTTTATATATTCATTGAAAATTGAATGACTATAATTTATAATAAAACTACAATTGGATACGTATTTGATAGGAGTTGAAAGTATGAAATTAGTTGTGACAGTGGTAGGGCAAGACAGAGTAGGTATTATTGCAGGAGTGACTCGTGTGTTAGCGGACAATGAAGTAAATGTAGTGTCCATTAATCAAACGATTTTGGAGGGTATCTTTAATATGATCATGATGTGTGAGGTCAGTGATTCCGCTGATTTAAGTGGTATCCAAAAAGCATTATTAGCAGAAGGAGAACGATTAGGGGTTCAAATTTTAGCACAAAATGCAGCCATCTTTTTAAGCATGCATCGTGTAGGATAAGCGAGGGTACCTATGTTAAGTATTGAAAATATTTTAGAAACGAATCGGATGATTCAAGATAATAAGTTAGATGTGCGGACCATCACGATGGGGATTAGCCTATTAGGATGTATCTCGGAAGATGGGGAGCGCATGTGTACTCGTATTTATGACCATATTACAAAAGAAGCGGAATACCTTGTGAAAACAGGGGAAGAGTTAGAGCGTGAATTAGGGGTACCTATTATTAATAAACGTATTTCTGTAACGCCTATTTCCTTAATTGGTGGAGCTTCTAACTTGCCAAATTATGTGCCTATTGCTCGTGCCTTAGATAAAGCCGCAAAAGCAGTAGGTGTAAATTTCATCGGCGGTTTCTCTGCTTTGGTATCGAAAGGGTATACGGAAGGCGACCGCAAGCTTATTGCCTCCATTCCTGAAGCGTTAGCGACGACAGATATCGTGTGTAGTTCGGTAGGTATCGGTTCCACAAAGGCGGGCATCAATATGGATGCAGTAGCTGAAATGGGATACATTGTGAAAGAAACAGCTCGCCTCACAGCAGACAGGGATGCGTTGGGCTGTGCGAAACTTGTTATTTTCTGCAATCCTGTAGAAGATAATCCGTTCATGGCAGGGGCTTTCCATGGAGTTACAGAAGGTCAGACAACTATTAGTGTGGGTGTCAGTGGTCCTGGAGTGGTGAAACATGCTTTAGAATCTGTGAAAGGCGAACCATTTGATGTGGTGGCAGAAACCATCAAACGGACAGCTTTCAAGATTACTCGTGTAGGACAATTGGTGGCACAAGAGGCGTCACGTAGATTGAATAAACAATTCGGTATTATCGATATTTCCTTGGCGCCAACACCAGCTGTAGGAGACTCCGTAGCACATGTACTAGAAGAAATGGGGCTAGAAGCGTGCGGTACCCATGGTACTACGGCAGCCTTGGCCTTGTTAAACGATGCTGTGAAAAAAGGTGGCCTTATGGCATCCTCTCACGTAGGTGGATTAAGTGGTGCTTTCATTCCTGTCAGTGAAGATAAAGGCATGATTGATGCGGTTACATTAGGCAGTTTATCCTTAGATAAATTAGAAGCTATGACCTGTGTTTGCTCTGTGGGCCTAGATATGATTGCTGTCCCTGGGGATACGTCGGCAGCCACTATCTCTGCTATCATTGCAGATGAGGCAGCTATCGGTATGATTAATAATAAAACGACCGCGGTACGACTCATTCCAGTGCCAAATAAGACCGTAGGGGACGTCGTAGAATTTGGTGGACTCTTGGGGTATGCACCGATTATTAAGGTCCATCCATTTAGTTCAGAAGAGTTCATTCGCCGTGGTGGTCGCATTCCTGCACCAGTACGAAGTTTGACGAACTAATGAGTCTAAACTATGTGGAATCTTCCATAGTAGTTACATGTTATAGAATATAGTGAGGTAAGGTTATGAAACAAATTTGTGTGATGGAACCATTAGGGGTATCCGAAGAGTTATTACAATCCTTAGCGAAACCCTTCAAGGCACAAGGCTATGAACTAGTCGTGCATACTACGAAAGAAACTGACCAAGTGAAGTTACTAGACCGTGTTCGTGAGGCGTCTATCATTATCTTGGCGAACCAACCGTTGTCAGGGGAGATCATTCGCCAATGTCCAAACCTAGAATTTATTTCTGTGGCTTTTACAGGTGTTGACCATGTGGATTTGCATGCGTGCCGTGAAAAGGGTGTTATCGTGAGTAATGCAGCGGGTTATTCTACACAAGCGGTGGCAGAGTTAGTGTTTGGGCTAGCTATTTCCGTAATGCGTAATGTGTTGCCTTGTGATGACCGTACACGCACAGGCGGAACAAAAGATGGTTTGCCTGGATTTGAACTACACGGTAAAACCTTTGGTGTTGTGGGAACGGGTGCGATTGGTAGTGCTGTGGCACGCATTGCAAAAGCATTTGGGTGCAAGGTCATCGCCTATAACCGTTCAGAAAAACCTGAACTAGCGGCAGAAGGGATTACTTTTACAGACCTAGACACAGTGGTACAAGAAGCAGATATTCTATCCTTACATGTACCATTAACAGAAGAGACACGCCATGTAATCGATGCGAAACGCATTGATATGATGAAAGATACAGCCGTGTTAATCAATACGGCGCGTGGACCTGTGGTGGATAACGAAGCTTTGGCGAAAGCCTTGCATGCCGGTAAATTACGTGGCGCAGGCATCGATGTATTTGAAGTAGAACCGCCAATCCCGACAGACCATCCATTATGCGATGCACCTCGTACAGTATTAACACCGCATATTGCCTTTGCTAGCCAAGAGGCCTTTGTCACACGGGCTCACATCGTGATGGATAATATTGTGGCATTTTTGAAAGGGGAGCCTGTAAATCGGGTGTGTTAAAATGTTCATAGATATGACATATAACCATAGTACTATGTATATAGTTCTCCTATAGTGATTGCATTTTCCCTTCAATCGTCCTATAATACTTTGTATTACGTTTTAATATACAATAGTACATTCTATATGGACTCACAGAAAGGGTGATTGGATGAGACCTGTACATACACTACCAAGTTATAGCTTTGGGGGACATGAAATTTTTGATACAATAGGAGATTATACGAAACAGTTAGGCAAGAAAACTGTCATTATTGGGGGAGACACATCTTTATCTGTGGCATTACCTTTCTTACAACCAGCCCTAGAGAAAGCGGGAGTTGAAGTATTAGAAGTAGTACATTTTGGCGGGGAATGTGCCTATGCTGTAACGGATGCGCTAGCTAAAAAAGAGACATTACAATCTGCAGATTTTTTAATTGGTGTCGGCGGAGGTAAGGCCCTAGATACTACAAAACTAACGAGTATAACGTTAGGGGACATTCCTGTCATCACAGTGCCTACCATTGCCGCTACTTGTGCGGCTACATCCGAGGCGATTGCCATTTATACCTTGGACCATACATTTGACAGCGTAGCCTTCCTAAAACGTCCTGCAGTGCATACATTCATCGATGCAGACATTTTGGTGAAAGCCCCAAGCTGCTATTTCTGGGCAGGTATGGGTGATACCATAGCGAAGCATTATGAAACACATATGGCTACACGTGGCCGAGATTTGTCGTATAATGTGCAAGTTGGTTTGGCCTTATCCAAGATGTGTGCGGAACCAATTTTTGCTCACGGTCGTGAAGCGCTTACGGCAAATGAGCAAGGAGAACGAAATCGTCTCTTTGATGAACTAGTGATGGCAGTGATTTTGACAACTGGCATTGTATCTGGATGCATGCCAGGAGATTTCAATAGTACTATCGCTCATGCTGTATGCTATGGTTGTGCTGAAGATCCTGAGACAGAAGAAAACCACCTTCATGGTGAAATGGTAGCCTACGGATTGTTGGTCTTGTTTGCAACAGATAAACAAGATGATGAGTTAGCTCGTTGGTTGCCAGTGTACCGTCAAATTGGTTGGCCTACAAAACTTTCAGAATTGGGATTAACAACTGACCATATTCCGATGATTGTGAAAAAAGCGGCCTCTGTCCGTGATGTAGTCATCAGCCCTTATGTAGTAACAGAAGAATTATTGACTGAAGCTATTTTGAAAGTAGAAACACATAACTAATCATCAACAGGTATCTCTAGTAGAAAGAGGTACCTGTTTGTGCTATGATGGAGGTATGTTTATAATATGAATAAAATAGCTATGGTATATGTTAGGAATATGAGTTAAATGTGGGGATTATCCAATACAGATAGTAAATATAAATGAGATGATGGTTTGTAGAATTATTCAAATTCATAGGATTGGCAACTAGTATGGCTAATTTTGTATAAAATGGGATAGATAGTTCATACATGAGTAGGAATATAATAGGTGGACAGGGATAAGTGGGAACTATGGAACGAATATCATGGAATGAAATAGAGTTTGTAAAGGTAGGAAATGCAACAGATGCAGAGGGCAAAACGGGTTTGACCGTATTGCGTTTTCCCCAAGGGGCACAAGGAGGCCTACACATTAGTGGAGGTGGCCCTGCTGCACGTGAAAGTGGCATCCTAGATCCAACGACGGCTCCCACGCCGGTGAATGCTTTGGTCTTAGGTGGTGGATCTGCCTTTGGGCTCTGCGCTAGCGATGGTGTTATGCAATGCTTAGAAGAGCGGAATATTGGCTTTCCTACAGTCTATGGCGTAGTACCTATTGTTTGCCAAAGCGATATTTACGACTTATCGTATGGTAATCCTAATGCACGACCTACAGTACAGATGGCGTATGATGCTTGTGAAAGGACTTTCACAAGTACGGAACCGATCTCTGGCAATGTAGGCGCTGGTACAGGGGCTACCGTAGGGAAGGTGTGCGGAATGGAACGGGCCATGAAGGGCGGTATCGGTTATGCGGCGGCAAAGTTAGGAGACCTGGTGGTAGGCGCTGTCGTGGTGGTGAATGCCTTTGGCAATGTGTATGGTCGTCATGGACATGCCCTAGGGGGTGTCATGGATGAAGGGCGCCAGAACATATTGGATGCTTGTCAGCTGATATTTGACCAATATGAAGGACATAGTGAAAGTAAACCTCTATTAGGTGAATCTGTAAAATCTAGTGTGGGGAGTGAGGCATTGCAGAATGGTCATTCCCAACATAAAGCGGTCCTAGGCATGGAAAAAGGAAACACTACCATCGGGGCCATCGTGACGAATGCTACATTTACTAAAGGTGAATTAACCAAGATTGCTATGATGGCTACTAATGGATATGCACGGTCCATTCGACCGGTGGGGACCTTGTCTGATGGAGATACTATCTATGCGTTCTCTGTGTCTGAGTCAGATACATTAGTAGAGTATGATGCTAATAAACGGGCTAATGGGAATAACGATGACCATCATTTTGAAATACAAAATGGTTTGAGGAGAATAGCTGAAAGTCAGTCTACTTGTAATATAGAAAAAGAAGTAGTAGCTGATGTGAATGTGGTAGGCACTTTGGCAGCAGAGCTAATGAGCGATGCCATCGAAGATGCTATGCGAGCTAGTAGGGTAGATCATTCCGAGTTTTTAGCAAATATAATTGATTTACACGAAGTGAAAATTTAAAATATATAAAAAATACTTGCATTTTATATGAAAGTGCTATATAATAACTCTTGTATTATTCCTCGATAGCTCAGCAGGTAGAGCAATCGGCTGTTAACCGATCGGTCGTAGGTTCGAGTCCTACTCGAGGAGCCATACAAGGCCCGTTGGTCAAGCGGTTAAGACACCGCCCTTTCACGGCGGTATCGGGGGTTCGATTCCCCCACGGGTCACCATATGGACGATTAGCTCAGCTGGGAGAGCGCCTGCCTTACAAGCAGGATGTCGGCAGTTCGATCCTGTCATCGTCCACCATAGCTAAGAACCATCCGAATGGGTGGTTCTTTTTTATATACTTTCGTTAATGAAATGGAACTTCTATGAAAGACAAACGAACGTTAACATATACAATTGAAAATACAATAGCACAGACGCTAGGGGAATGGTTAGATATCCATCAATTTCCTCGGAAAACGATGAAAGAACTCTTCGGTACAAAGGCTGTCCGATTGGAGGGGCAACTGTGTACGGCAAAATCGGGACTTTCAGAGGGGATGGTATTAGAAATTATCCCTCTAAAAGAGAGTATCGATCACGACCCAATAGAAATGCCCTTAACAATAGCCTATGAAGATGAAGATATTCTTATCGTAGACAAACCATCGGGAATCACGATGAACTCGAAAGGGCAAGTATCTTTAGCGAATGGAGTAGCTTACTATTTTAAAGTACATAAAATTTATGGAAAGGTGAGATTTTTAAATCGTTTAGACAGAGATACATCGGGCTTGGTGGTAGTCGCGAAGCATGGATTGGCACAACACTTTTACCAAATGCAGATGGATAATAATCGCTTGGAAAAATGGTACCGAGCGACGGTACAAGGGCGATTGGCACAAGAGCGTGAGGTACTAGAACTACCTATTCGTAAAAGTGCAGATGGAATCTACCAAGAGGTGCACCCAGAGGGTGTGATGACCAAAACGGAATACGAAGTGCTACACTATGATGAGCCAGAAGATACAACAGACGTGCGTATTCGCTTGTGGACGGGTAAGACTCACCAAATTCGAGTGACTATGGCACATATAGGACATCCGTTGGTACATGACCCATTGTATGCTGATGAGGGTGTGTTGGAATCCAGACAGAGTACAGTGGAAAATGATGATGCACAATATTACAAAGGCTTACAGCAAGAGGTAAGGAATACAGCGAACGGACAGATAGAAGACATAGGCAAGACGTTTGCCCTTAGGGCCTATCGTTTAGTGTGTTATCACATGCGAACAGGTGAACAAATCGTAGTAGAAGTATGATAGCGGTATATTGTTATAGCTGTAGTTACTATCTTTTTTGCACGCAAATATTAGAATCGTGCTTTTTGTGTTGTGTTTAGTACCTATATCGTATTTAGTTTTTCTGCATGAAATAAGAACTTGTCAGTTTTCTATTGTATGAGATGAACACAGCACAAACCATTATTTACGACACGTAATGCAGACCCAGTTGTTTTCTGTGGTGATAGACAGATTGATAAATCCAACGGCTGAGGCTGCCTCCATTAGTGTTTGTTCTTCTCCGGCTTGGATGCCGCTCATAATGAATACGCCCTTAGGTTCTAGGCATCGATACGCATCTTCTAATAAGCGTAGTAAGATGGGAGTAATAATGTTAGCCACGATAAGAGAGGCGGTTTCCGTCACGCCTTTCAATAAATTATTTGTTTGTACAGTCACAACAGATTCTAATTGATTCATTATCACGTGGTTGCGAGCATTCGTTGAGGCTGTTTCATCTAGGTCAAAGGCGATCACAGATTGAGCGCCAAGGGCTCCTGCGGATAAGGCGATAATTCCAGACCCCGTGCCTACGTCAAAGACCGTACTGTCAGGAGTGAGATATTGCGCCATCGCTTGGATTGCCAATCTTGTGGTAGGATGATCGCCAGTGCCGAAGGCAATACCAGGTTCAATGCGAATGATGTGTTCATTTTCGCGAGGACTATACTCCACCCAATCTGGAATAATAGTAAGATTGTCCGTCATAGGGATGGGTGGATATTGCGTTTTCCAATCGTCCCAACCAGATTCGTCAGCCATGTAGATGGACAGCGCGAGGGGACCGAAATCCATGATGAAAGTACTTTGTAATTGCTGGAGCTCACTTTTGATGAGAGTTTCTAACTGGTCAATCTCATATAGGTCGGGGTCTATATAAGCTTTCACAGTGACATCAGAGGAATCGTAGAGCTCCTCACGGTCCGGTTTGATAATGCCAAACCCATCGTCTGTGAGTTGATCAAATTCATAGGGATCTTCCGTGTAGACGCCTTCAGCGCCTAGTGCGAGCAATGTATCTGTGATGAGTTCAGACGCTTCGTGCGTCGTGGTCAATGTAATTTCTAGCCATGCCATTGTAGTACCTCGTACATATAACATACATATAGTGTAAGATAATATACACATAACGTAATTATAAGTGGTTATATATTACTAGTATAGTATCACATCTGAAAGGGCTTAGCCAAATTGTGTAGGAATTATTGTACGTGTAAGTTTCTAGCTAGGTTTCTATGGGGAGTAATCCCATAGATAGAGCCTAAGGATGGCTTGGAGAATTGTTTCTTGTAGGAAGTCGAAAAATATAGTGCTATGTAATACAAAGATGGTTACTTTCATTTGCAAAAATAACGATTTTTTTCATTGAAGAAAAATTTGTTTGCAAAAAGTGCAAAAATTTCCATTGAAAATGTAGAAAGTTATGTTTCTTTCAATAGTGAGGGACCTATGAAATATGAATCGCTGTACAAACTATATAGAAAATCTGAAGTAGATTGGAAGAAACGCTATGAAGATCGGTTCAAACATGAGTTTACCGTACATTTGCCAATTGCTATCAAAGAATATAATCGAAAAGTATCATTTCCTGCGTTTTATTGCTATGCCCCTGAAATGATGAGCTTAGTATTGTGCATTTACAAGGAAACAGCAGAGTTTATTAAAGAACTCCAACCATTACCTAATGTGTTGCTGAATCATCTCATGAATAGTTTTCTAGTAGATGAGATAAAATCAAGTAATGATATCGAGGGGGTTCGTAGTAGTCGACGCGAAATCAAGGATTCCTTGGAACAGTTTGATAGTAACCGACCTTTGCGATTTCACAGTATTATCGAAAAATATAAACAAGGTTAATTGTATAATGAAATTGAACAATTGAATATAAAAAATCCATAGTGATTTCGTGGTATGATTATAGTGCTAAA
>NZ_RQVN01000012.1 GCF_003992135.1 Veillonella sp. VA142
CTCAAGAAGTTTGGTAGTTTCTGCATGCAAAAGGGACCGTAACGAAAATGTAAAAAAGTACATTTTGTTACAGCCCCTAAGAACTTTTTATATGAGTAGCCCCCACATTTGACAAAGAGCCTATATAGGGAGGGACTATGAATACAGCTAATGATATTGAACGATTATATAATGCTATTGAAATCAATAAAAAACATTTCAGTTTTTTCAAATTAATGTACAGTCCTATGGAATACAAGAAGTCAATAAAGGGAGTACACAGTCATTTAATGTCCTTCTTGAAATTATGGATGGTAAGTTTGATTGCAATTTAGATTTTATTGTGAACTGTTATGATGAGTTAGGAGCGATAATCTATAGTGAGACGAAGTTAGTTCTTATAGACAGATATATTGGCTATGATACTCTTAAATTTTGGTGTAATGATACTAATTTGATTGATAGAACGAATAAAATTCGTATATTTGTAAAAAAAAGATAATATTAAAGTGCCCTATACCGATATGCATATGTATGTTATAGCATAAGGTATAGGGCACTTTTTTATATCTATAGGTTTATTGATGTTTAGGAATTTCTTCTTCATACATAACCTGTTCTTTGGCAGGTCGATAGTAGATGGCATAGAGAATCAATACGATGACTGGAATGATGGCTGATACGATATAGATACCGCTGTAAGATAATAGGCCATGTAAGATACCTAATGTATAAGGCCCTACGCCTAATCCGAGATCTAATCCAATAAAATAAGTGGAAAGAGCAACTCCAATTTTGGCAGGCTCAATAGCTTTCAAACAAACAGCTTGCCCGTTGGACATAAATGTACCGTATCCTAACCCTACGAAAGCACCAGCAATGAGTAGTAAAGCGGTACTTGTACTATAAGCAATAAGTAAAAGGCCAATGGTCAAACATATATAGCTCGGATACATGACGGCATTTTCCCCGTGTTCATCAAAGATACGACCTGCAATTGGACGAGTTACAGTGATGACAAGGGCATAGACAACAAAGAAGAAGGCGCCTGCCGTGATGAGACCAGTTTCATGGGTAAAGATAGAAAGGAATCCTAGGACACTAGAATAGGCTAGCCCCATTAGGAAACCAAGAAAAGCAATAAAGGAAACGCGTGGTTCAATGAAGTTCTTTATAGACCAAGATTTCATAGATACTATTTCTGTAGAGGATAGAGCTAAATTTTGAACAGGGAAGCGTAAGCAAGCGATAGCAACTCCTATGGATAATAGAACAGCTAAATAGATAATCCAAGTGAATCCTACCGCAGGTAATAAAATCATACCTATGAAAGGACCAATAGCGGCAGCTAAGCTAGTACTGAGACCATAATAGTTAATACCCTCACCATTTTTTGATTTTGGGATATACGCTGTAACAACTGCATTAGCTGCAGTAGATACAGTGCCATAGGCAAATCCATTTAAGAAACGTACGGTATCTAGGATTAGAATATCTTTGGCAATGAGATACGCAAGAGTTGTAAGTAAATAAAAAATAGCCCCATAACGAAGCACTTCTTTACGCCCAATAAGCTCTAAGCGTTGCCCCATGATGAGGCGTGCAAATAAAGTGCCGATGATATAGATACCGGTGGCAAATCCCGCTTCGGCCACTGTGGAGTGAAGTTCTTTAGTAGCATAACTGGCTGTGATAACTACAAAGCAATAATACACTAAAAAGACAATAAAATTAATAATAGTAATACTGATAAACCCAGAATTAAATAAGCTTTCTTCTTGGGTGTGTATAGTTTGGTCATTCATGGATAATTCCTCCTTTTAGAATATGTTTTATAGAATATACCTATTTCTTATCCTTGTAAAGGTTATATAAATATTTTCTATAGAGCTTTACTAAGTTAACAATATTGTAATAGATACCTGAAAAATAGAAGAATGCAAGAACAAGGATATGAGCATAGTGTATAAATCAATTTAGTGCATTGTGGGGGCTAGAAAAGCTAAGAAAAGATATAAAATTTTTTTAGAGTGCGACTATTCACTATGTTAGGGTTTGGTATAAAATTAGGGTATTAACATGAGAGATAACAGTCTTAATGTGAAGGTAATTATCAGGATAGACTTATTTTAAGTAGATCATCTTGGTATTATAGTATGTAGGTGTAATATAATGTATTGCTACTTTCAGAGAAACTGACTATAATAAATAAATAAGCATTGAGAATAGATGTACAATGCTATCGTTTATAAAATAGAGATGTGAATCATAAGAAAGGAGTCTCCCTTATGGCAGTACAATTGGACACATTGGATCATCGTTTATTACGTTTATTAGATGAGGACGCCTCCATGTCGGCGGCAGATTTAGCCATTATGCTCAATAGTGATGAAGCACATGTGGCAAATCGTATTCAAGCCTTTGAAGAGTCTGGCATTATTAAACGGTACCAAGCAGTCATTGATTGGGAACAAGTAGATCAAAACAAATCTACAGCGCTTATTCAATTAGGTGTGACTCCTGCTCCAGATCAAGGTTTTGATAAAGTGGCAGAGCGAATTATGGAATTTCCAGAAGTACGAGGTGTATACCTTATGTCTGGTAGTTATGATTTGACTGTTATCGTGGAGGGAGCTAGTATGCGCGATATTGCTTTATTCGTATCTCGCCGTTTATCTACATTAGATTCGGTGCTTTCTACGACAACAAACTTTATCTTAACACGTTATAAAGATAATAATATTGTGTTCCACACGGGTGGAGTTCGTGAAGATCGGAGAAATGTATTCGATGATTAATTATGATAACTATTTAAATACAGAGATCAAAGCTGTGAAACCGTCGGGGATTCGTCGTTTTTTTGAAATTGCTAATGAATTAGACAATGTCATTTCTCTTAGTATAGGTGAACCAGATTTTGCTACGCCATACCACATTCGTGAGGAAGGGATTAACACCTTAGAAAAAGGGAAAACGTGGTATTCTCCGAACCGTGGTTTTATGGAACTGAGGGAAGAAATTTCTAACTGGTTAGAACGAAAGTATCATGTATCCTATGATCCTGCTACGGAAGTGATTGCCACTGTGGGTGGATCAGAAGCTATTGATTTAACGTGCCGAATCTTGTTAAATCCAGGGGATGAGGTCTTGATTCCGGTGCCAAGTTTTGTGTGCTACACGCCACTAGCAGAGATGTGTAATGCAAAGCCCGTACAAATTATTACAAAAGAAGAAGATGAGTTCCGCTTGACTCCGGAGGCTATAGAAGCTGCAGTTAACGGGAAGACAAAACTATTAGTATTGCCGTTTCCTAATAATCCAACAGGAGCGGTGCTACGCCGTGAACACTTGGAAGCTATTGCTGAAGTTGTTATCAAACATGATTTATTCATTTTGTCTGATGAGTTATACAGTGAACTTACGTATGGAGATGAACCACATGTTACTATTGCATCGATTCCGGGCATGCAAGAGCGTACTATTTTAATTAATGGTTTTTCAAAAGCTTATGCTATGACAGGGTGGCGACTTGGTTTTGCCGCAGGGCCAGCACCGATTATTGCTCAGATGACAAAGATGCATCAATACGGTATTATGAGTGCTCCGTCTATGTCTCAATATGCGGCTATCGAGGCCCTAAAACATGGAGACAAAGATATTCAATACATGCGTGAAGAATACGATATGCGTCGTCGGTTGTTGGTGAGCGCTTTCAATCGTATGGGACTTCATACATTTGAGCCTGAAGGGGCATTCTATGCATTCCCGTCCATTACGAGCACAGGCATGACATCAGAAGAGTTTTGTGAAAAATTACTCTATGATCAGCGCATTGCCGTAGTACCTGGTAATGCCTTTGGTGACTGTGGAGAAGGCTTTGTTCGCGTAGCTTATTCTAACTCCTTGCAAAATATTAAAGAAGCGGTAAAACGTATCGAAATATTTTTGGAAAAAATTAAAAATAAAGAAATTGGGTAATCAAAAAGACAGATATGGTTTTGCAATAAAACTGTGTCTGTTTTTTTACCGTTTATATAATACGTAGGGCCTTCGGCTAACTGTACAATAGCATATGAAAAGAATAGAAATAAGAATATTAGAGGACTATCACGGATAGTCCTCTAATATATTATTGATTCTTATGTTTGAAAGCTAAAATAGCTTGGATTAATGCATCTAGTGTCATCTCGCCACGTTCTGCCACCATGGATAAGGTAGCTTTGTGTTTCATTAATTTAGCGAGGGGAGAGTTTAGCATTTTATAGTTAGGATGAATATGAATCATATGGTCTTTCAGACCAGGTATGGTATCAAATAGAGGGAATAATTTAGTGTCGCCAGTTAAGCCTAGATCGTTTTCATAGATAGTAGATTGTGTAGAGCTATCTTGTACTGAATCTTGTTCAGTTGTACTAGCTGTGCTAGTTGGGGCATCTTCTTTGCGAATATTTTTGTAATCTATATGCTCCACTGCATGGTATGCAGAATCAGAACCTTCCCAAATCAGTTCTTTACGAGAACCACTTAAGCTACGAATATGTGTGCAATCTTGCACCATTTCCAAGATACCCTTAAATTGCCCTTCTTCGTTGCGCACAGCGATATATTCGATATGGATGAATAGGTCAGGTTTGTTAATCCACATTTCAGCGTAATCTTGTCTACCAGCTTTAAAAGAATCGATAATTTCTTGTACTAATGGTAAGCTTTTCTTTGGATGACAGTTTTGCACCACACGACCGATGATATTAGAACTACGAGGGAAGATGCGGTGCTTCGTATCATTGTAGAAACGAACCAAATCATTTTCATCCACAAAGGTAATGTCTACTGGTAAGAATTTAAAGATTAATTTAATCTGTTCAATCGTTAAAGCGCCAACAGCTAGGTCATGTGTTTGTTCAGGGCTTCCGTTAATACCATATTTGCCCACTAATTGTGCTAACTCTTGTAACAAAGCAGTTGGGTTAACAGCACCACTTAATTGAGTGTTTTCATGATTTCCCACATCAGCATGATTATGTTGTGTTGTTACATGCCCCACATTTGCAGATGCCTCTCCAAGGTTCTTAGGTTCCGCATCAGGACGACCTTTATAGAATGGCGGTGGTGTAATGAAAGCAAATCCAATTTCATGATCGCCTTGGCTCATAGTGATAAAGTCACTGTCTTGTAATAACTTCCATGCTGTAGGGATCAGTACTTCTTTTTCTTTGTTATTGAGGTCACGGATAATATCGATGACGTCCGCTTGTTTCGCTAAAAATTCAGATTCCTTTCCGGATTCTAGTAGTTGTTTACTTTCAGAGATAGCATCACGAACTGCATCGTCGAAGGTCCACATGATTTTTGTAGGGCGATCGAAACCATAACGTTCTAAAACAGGATATAATTGATTTTGTTTGCGTGCTAAATGGATGCGCCAAGTAGTAAGTGCATCATATACACCAAGCCAAGGATTGAGAATAAAGTGAGGTGCTTGTAACAAAGATTCCATTTCTGTTAACTGTTGTTCCATAGCGTCGATTTCATTTAGGTACACCGTTAAAGGATGATGTTCCGGATATTCATTATTCGCACGGATTAAAATGCCATCGAATAATTCTAATAAGTCATCCATACGATGGGTGATTTCCTCGTCTGTATAAGAACCTTTCAATTGTTGTTCACCATAGGCAAATTCATCAGGTGTACAAGTACCGATTTTTTCTTTCAATAAAGTGCGAGCTGTTTCTAAATCTAAGGTGCCACCGAGAAAGCGATCTTTAATGTCAATCATAACTTCCATTCTGTCATTGCCTGTAAGACCAAGGGCTTGTTTCATTGTATCCATGTGTGTATCCTTTCTGTATCTAATACTAGTATAACCATTATTATGGTACCGTCATTTGTTTTGCTGAAAGAATGAAGACTTTACTACAAATGTAGATACCATGTGTCTAGCTTGATAAAGTATAGGGGGCGTACCCTCTTAGGGGTTACTCCTTTTCATGCTTTAAGTATATTGTAAATAAAAATAATTTTCAGTTGCTGGGGATACAGAATTATAAAACTTTTGTATTTATTTTGTGTAATTGGAAGCGGTATAGATGCCAAGGGCTAACCAAATGAAAGAAAAGGCAGTCATTTTATTAGAATCAAAGCTTTCACCGAAATAGAAGATGGCGATAAGTAGAGCGATAGTGGGCGATAGATATTGCAGAAATCCTAGTAGGTTTAATGGTAATAGTCGCGCCCCATAGGTGAATAAAACGAGAGGTGCCGATGTAGTTAGACCAGAGATAACGAATAGGGCAGCAGTAAATGAATCGTTTTGAAAAGCCACCCAAGAACTAGCATCTATATACGTTGTGTATGCTAGTGCTAAGGGGGCTACAAGCCACGCTTCAAAAGCGATGCTTGTAAAAGGATGGATTAATAGTTTTTTCTTTACTAGGCCATAGAGAGCAAAGGTTAAGGCAAGGGCGAGTGCTAAATTAGGGGGACTTCCTAGTTGTAGAGAAATGAAGAGGATACCGATGGTGGCTAAGCCCACACTACACCACTGTGGGAACGTTAGCTTTTCTTTAAATACCAATACTCCTAACACTACATTTAGTAGCGGGTTGATGTAATATCCAAAACTCGTATCCATCACACGATTATTAGAGATGGCCCAAATGTATAAGCCCCAATTACTAGATATGAAGATAGAGGCTAGAACGAGTAAACCCAATTGAGACATATTATGTGTTAAATGCAGGCAGTCTTTCTTAAATTGGTTGTAATTTAGTCCGATAGCCACAAAGGACATAAAAAGAGCAGACCAAATGATGCGGTGTGCTAGTATGCTATAGGCTGATATATGATGGAGGAGTGCCCAGTAGATGGGTAAAAGTCCCCAAATCAAATAACAGCTTAAAGCAGTGATGAGGCCTTTTTTATTTGTTTGTTGCATAGATACCTCCTTTTGAATGACTGAATATATGTATTTTGTACTACATATAGTTTGTATATTATTTTACTACAGTTTAAATAGAAATTAGAAGTATACCATAGAATTCAGTTAAAAATTTTTAAAGTTATATGTAGAGAAGAATGGTACGGCGTTTTTGTGTATTCTTTACAGAAAGGTATATATAGGTTTTCTAAGAAGTGATGAGTTTCTTTTGAAAATAAACTACTAGCCTATCAATTGAAAAAGGTATATACTATGCCATGACATACAATATAAAGGAGGCGTTAGTATGGAAGTTGTTAGTCGAGAGGTAAAAAGTCATTTTTTACGCTTGCAAATGAATTCTTTGATTGGTGTATGGATTGGATATGCAGCCTATTACTTAGTGCGTAGTAATTTTAATTTAGCGTTGCCGTATTTATCTGGTGAGCTAGATTTAAGTAAAACGCAATTAGGGTTATTATCTAGCTGCTTATTGATTACATACGGACTTAGCAAAGGGTTTATGTCTGTGTTGGCAGATAAAGCAAATCCGAAATATTTTATGGCTGTCGGTTTGACTTTATGCGTTATCTTAAATGTATTGATGGGATTCACCACACATTATTCCTTATTTATCGGACTCGTTATTTTATTAGGTTTATTCCAAGGGATGGGTGTTGGACCTTCAATTATTACAGTAGGCTATTGGTTCCCTAGATCTCAGCGGGGTCGTGCTAGTACAATTTGGAATATGTCCCACAACTTAGGTGGTGGTATTGTGGCTCCTATCGTGGGTGTGGCAATTGGCTATTTAGGAACAGAGCATTGGCGCCTCGGCACATTTGCAGTACCAGCAATATTAGCTGCAATTTGCGTGCTATTAGTCTTGAATTTTGTTCGTAAGCGCCCAACCGAAGAAGGATTGCCAACTGTAGAGGAAGTATTCCAAGAGGAAGCGGCAGGACAAAAATCTGCTAAAATGGCAGCGGACAAACCAGAGGATATGAATGCATTCCAAGTGTTTTACAACTTTGTATTTAAAAATCCAAACTCTTGGTATTTGGTGTTAATCGACGTATTCGTATACATGGTCCGCTTTGGCATGATTACCTGGATTCCTTTATACTTACTAAAAGTAAAAGGTTTTACAAAAACAGAGATGAGTGTAGCTTACATGTTGTTTGAATGGGCTGCTATTCCATCTACTATCTTGGCAGGCTACTTAGTAGACAAATACTTCAAAGGTCGTATTATGCAATTACCAATCTATTGCTTGGTGGTTATCTTTGCTTGTGTCATTGGGTATATGAACTCTGATAGTATTTTGTGGGCTACTGTATTTGCTTGTATTACAGGATGCTTGATTTACATTCCACAATCTATGATTCCGGTACAGGCGATGGAAGTTATTCCAACCTTTGCCTTAGGGTCTGCTGTAGGTTTGCGTGGTTTTATGAGTTACCTTGTGGGTAGTTCCTTAGGAACAACACTCTTTGGTTTCGTTGTAGACCATTGGGGCTGGGATATGGGTTTCTACACATTGCTAGTGGGCGTAGTCCTTTGTATGTTCTCTTGCTACTTATCTAATAGAGGGGTACAAAAAATCTATGCGGCTGCTGATAAAGCATAAATAGATATTTCAATACTAATAAAAGAATAGATACTAGTAGAATATGCTAGTGAAAGTTACGAAGGAAAGCCTAAGCATGGGCTTTCCTTTTATTATATATAGAAAATTTGTCACAGACTCCACAAAATGGTAGAATAAATAAAAAATAGCATTCTATTCCATAAAATAGAATAGTAGTTACTAAAATATGTTATAGAATCCATAAAAAAATAAAAATTAAACTAAATTAGTAATAAGAACCATAATATAAAGGAGGGGATATAATGAAGTTAATTGAACGAAAACAATATTTAGATTTCTTACGAAATCACCGGCAGACTGATGCAATTATTGTAGTATCTGGTATCCGTCGTTGTGGTAAGTCTACGCTATTTCAGTTGTATAAGAATGAGTTGTTAGCCCAAGGTGTTCAGCCGGAGCAGATTGTAAGTGTTAATTTTGAAGATTTAGCATATGAACATTTGCAAGAGTATCGGACGTTGTATCAATATATTTTAGACCGACTCATTCCCAATCAAGAGATGCATATATTTCTTGATGAAATACAGCATGTACCTAATTTTGAAAAAGTGGTGGATAGTTTGTACATTAAGGATAAGGTAAAGGTGTATATCACTGGCTCTAATGCGTATTTTATGTCTTCTGAAATGGCTACTTTATTGTCGGGGCGCTATGTGCAATTAGATATGTTGCCACTTTCATTTAAAGAATTTTGTGAAGCCCATCAAAATGATGAGCGTCAATTATTAGAGGAATTATATCGAAAATATATTCAATATAGCTCCTTCCCAGGCACTTTAACGTTAGGGGATAATCTGCCGATGATACTAGATTATTTACAAGGCATATTTAACACCATTGTGTTGAAAGACATCATTACTCGGAGTAAAATTGGAGACCCAAAGTTATTGGAAAGTGTAACTAGATATTTGTTTGCCAATATTGGTAGCTTAATTAATCCTACAAAGATTAAAAACTCGCTCATTAGTGCAGGTCGAAAAGTGGATGGGCGGACTATTGAGCGATACATATCATCGTTACAAGATGCATTGTTAATGTATCAAGTTAATAGATATGATGTGCGAGGAAAAGAAGTATTACAACTAAATGCAAAATATTATGCAGTGGATATAGCGTTAAAACAATTCTTGTTACCTAATCGTGGTGAAGATGTGGGTCATGTTTTGGAAAATATCGTATGTCTAGAGCTCATACGTAGAGGGTACAAGGTCTATGTAGGTCATCTACAAAAAGGAGAGATAGATTTTATTGCCCAAAAAACTGGTACTGTCGAATATTATCAAGTCAGTCAAAGTGTATTAGATCCACATACGTTAGAGAGAGAACTAAAACCATTAGAACAAATACAAGACCATTATCCTAAGTTCCTATTAACCTTCGATGTGATTAATAAGAATGCAAGCTATAATGGGATTCAACAGAGAAATGTATTAGAATGGTTATTAGACACTCCATCGTAAGATGATAAGGGTAGCTAACCGTATAGGGTGATAGCAATGCATGCAATTCTAGTGTGTAGCATAATCACTTGCTAGGAGATACATACTATAATTAATAGTCGAAAAATCTCCTACAATATGGTATGCTAATTTATATATACTATTACTATGTCAACAATAAAGGTGGATGCATATGAATGAATTAGTAGGTTTGATTTTAGCGGCCGGTAAAGGGACACGCATGAAATCTAAACTTCCGAAAGTATTGCACAAGGTAGCTGGTAAAGCTATGGTAGAACGCGTGTTAGAAGCGGCTCAATCTGTAGGGGCAGAGCGTAATGTGGTCATCGTTGGTTTTGGTGGCGATGATGTGAAAGCCTATTTAGGTGACAGTGTGGAATACGTGATACAATTAGAACAAAAAGGTACTGGTCATGCGGTACAACAAGCGGAACCTGTACTCGGCAACCATGAAGGGCTGATTTTATTGTTGTGTGGGGATACACCATTGGTAACGCAACAAACACTGGAACAATTATTGGCTCACCACAAAGAAACAGGGGCGGCAGCCACAGTATTAACGGCTTATATGGACAACCCATATGGGTACGGCCGTATCATTCGCAATGAAGCAAAGTCCGTGGAACGCATTGTGGAAGAAAAAGATGGTAAACTAGATGAATTAAAAGTGCACGAAGTGAATACGGGTATGTATATTTTTGATTCCAAAGAATTATGGCCTTGTTTAGAGCAACTTTCAGATGACAATGCACAGGGTGAATTATACATTACAGACGTAGTGAGCATCCTTGTAAAAGCAGGCAAAACAGTGAGCGCTTACATGACCATGGACAGCGATGAATCCTTAGGGGTCAATAGCCGTTTACAATTGGCACAAGCAGAATTGATTTTGCGTAACCGTACAAACATGGCATTGATGGAAACCGGAGTGACCTTGGTAGATCCACATAGTACATACATTGATCCAGAAGTGGTGATAGGACCAGATACGATTATCTATCCTAATACAACATTAGAAGGCAACACGGTTGTAGGTACGAATAATATTTTGGGACCTAATACACGTTTATCCAATGTAACAGTAGGCGATAATAATCACATCCATGATTCTTACGCACATGATTGTGAAATCAAGAATGATACAGTGATTGGACCGTTTGTACATTTGCGCCCAGACACAGTGCTCTTTGATAAGGTAAAAATTGGCAACTTCGTAGAAGTGAAAAATAGCGTGGTTGGTACTGGTACAAAACTTCCGCACTTATCGTATATTGGTGATAGTGATGTAGGATCTAAGGTGAATATCGGTTGTGGTACTATTACTGTCAACTACGATGGTAAGAAGAAACATCGTACCACAATTGAAGATGGTGTGTTTGTAGGTTGCAATTCCAACTTAGTAGCGCCGGTGACGATTGGTAGTGAAAGTTACGTAGCAGCTGGCTCTACCATAACGAAGGATGTACCAAGCCGAGCATTGGCTTTCGGACGGGCACGCCAAGTGGTAAAAGAGAACTGGGTCACAGAGGATACTTTCAAAAAATAAAAATGTATTGAAATTTCATAAAATTGTTTATACAAAATTGAGAAAATGAAGTACAATATAGATAGAGCCTTTGTGCATCAAATTGTAAGTCAATTGTTTTAGAGGAGTAATGACATGGCATTAGAAGATGGTAAACGACTCAAAGTTTTTACAGGTAATGCGAATCCAGCATTAGCCAAAGAAATTTGTGATTATTTGGACCTTCCATTAGGGGAAGCATTTGTAGGTCGCTTCAACAATGGAGAAGTGCAAGTCATGATTGATGAAAGTGTACGTGGAAAAGATGTATTTATCGTGCAACCAACTAGTTATCCAGTGAATGATAATGTAGTTGAGTTGTTTATCATGGCAGACGCGTTAAAACGTGCATCCGCTCGTCATATTACAGCCGTTGTACCATATTATGGATATGCTCGCCAAGACAGAAAAACTCGTGGCAGAGAACCAATTACAGCAAAATTAATGGCAGACCTATTACAAACTGCTGGCGTTACTCGCCTTGTAACGGTAGATCTTCACGCAGGTCAAATTCAAGGTTTCTTTGATGTGCCAGTAGACCATTTAATGGGGGCTTCCCTTATTGCAAACTATATCAATGAAAAGAAAATGGAAGATGTCATCGTTGTATCTCCAGACCTTGGAGGGGTAACACGTGCTCGTGATTTGGCTGACCGTATTGGTGCACCAATTGCAATCATTGAGAAAAAACGTCCTCAACCAGGCGTCGCAAAAGTAATGAATCTAATTGGTGATGTACAAGGTAAAAATTGTATTATCATCGACGATATTGTGGATACAGCAGGATCTCTTGTAGAGGGAGCCAAAGCATTACAAGAATTTGGTGCTAAATCTGTGACAGCTTGTGTCACACATGCAGTGCTAACAGATCCAGCTTGCGAACGTATTGCAAACTCCAATATTAAAGAGTTAATTGTCACAAATACAATTGATATTCCTGAAGAACGTCGCTTACCAAATATTACGGTATTGTCCGTAGCTCCATTATTGGGAGAGGCGATTTTGCGTATCTTTCAAGAAGAGTCTGTAAGCTCTCTATTTGATAAATAAGATGAAATTACTCGTTGGACTAGGAAATCCTGGTAGGGACTACGAAGGGACCCGCCATAATATCGGATTTATGGTGGTAGATGCCATTGCTGAGATGGTGACTCATACACCATGGAGAGAAGATTATAAAGCAGAAATTTGTTCTTGTACCATTGAGGGGGAAAAGGTGTTGTTGGTGAAACCACAGACCTTCATGAACCTCAGTGGTGAATCCATAGGTCCTTTGATGCGCTATTACAAGCTAACTCCAGAAGATGTGTATGTCATTTATGATGATATGGACCTACCGGTAGGTAAACTTAGGATTCGTCCTAATGGTAGTGCAGGCGGTCACAATGGTATAAAATCTATGATTAGCCATTTGGGGACGGATGCATTTCCACATTTTCGATTTGGTATTGGTCGACCTTTGCCAGAGTGGACAGTGGTAGATCACGTCTTGTCACGCTTTCCAGAGGAACAACAGGACATAGTAAAAAAAGGTATTAAAGCCATGGTAAAAGCTGTTCTTGGGTGTGTAGAAGTAGGAATTGATAAAGGAATGAACTTGTATAATCCTAAAAAGGGTCGCCCTCGTTAGAAGGAGTAAAAGCCAAAATAGAGCACTTGTTCTATTTTGGTTTTTATTGTGCACATATCCTGTATAAGAGGGTGATTTTGATCAACCATTGAATTACTTTTGGATTGTTGACTTAATTCAATCAAATAAATTCACTATATATGTCTTTTCATCTTGAAATTATGAAAATAAAAGTATATACTAAGTTTAGAGCAGTATAATTAGTATTTAATGTGAATCGTCTTTATTTTTACTTATTGTGAGGGAGGCATTATCATGAAAGGTAATAATTGGGGCGGCAAGCGGGCTGGTGCAGGTCGCAAAAAATCCTTATTTGAACGTAAAGGACGTACTTTCCGTTTGACTGATGCTGAATTCTTAGAAGTCAAACCATTAGTGGATGCAGTACGACGTCGTACTGAGGAAGCTATGTTAGCTACATTAGCAACTAAAAATAAAAAATAGTTGTACGTTCTTAATACTACTGAGTTTAATTAGCTAAGCGCTTTTGATTACAAGTTAGTATGGAAAATCGACTCCTTGTGGGGTCGATTTTTTTTGATTCTATAGAACTTACTTGACAATATCGAAAATTATCGTTATAATATTACATAACATAGCAATATAGGCTGATGCTACGTAAGACTTGTATGCGAATAGATGCTTACTGTATACGCTCTTATGACGGTCTAGTCGCTATGGTGGTTCAACCCGACCACAGAAGGATCCAATTTTGGAAATGAATTCAAATAATTACTACACAAATGGAGGTTAGCAATGAGCTTAATTAAAAGTTTATCCAACCGCTTGTCTGTGCTAGGATATAGTGGTTACGAAATTTCACAAATTATCAATAGTGCAACGGGCGGTCAAGACATTAATGCTTTGACTGGTCAAGATTTACACCATGTGGCAAATACAATGGAACACTACGTAAAAGCGGGTTCCCAATACGTTGCGGAATATAGTAAATAATTAGAGACTGTTACAGTTTGTAAAGAATTACAAATTGTAGCAGTTTTTTTATTATTTTGAACTATGATACAGTATGCCAATGAAAGGTATAAGGTATATTTACAACGATACACAGTATGAACAGAATATAGGGATATATGTTAGTCGTGATAGAATCGCTTGAATGGATGCACAGAGTAGGGTAGAATACTAGATAGAGTATAAAGCTTAATACATGTAATAATATTATAATTGAATCAATAGTAAATATATGAAACAAAATTTAAATCAAAATAGACTTCCTTTTGTGGAGTCTTTAGAAACATATAAAGAACAACATATGATTCCTTTTCATACGCCGGGACATAAAATTGGAGTGGGAGCACCTACACTGCTTACAGAATGGATGGGTAAGGCATTATCTTATGATTTGGGGTTGATGTATGCCATTGATGATTATCATGAGCCGGAGCGTGAATTATTGGAGGCGCAGCAACTGGCAGCACAGGTCTTTGGTGCCGATCATACATGGTTTTCTATTAACGGAACATCGGGTGCGATTCAAATGATGATGATGAGTGCTGTGAAAGAAGGGGACTCTATCATCATTCCTCGAGAGGCTCATTGCTCTGTGCATAATAGTTTAGTCTTAAGTGGAGCCAAACCAATTTATATGAGAGGGTGTTTTCATCCACGATGGGGTATCCCTGTAGGAGTGACAGCTGAAGAGGCTGTGGCTACGATGGAGGCGCATCCAGAAGCGAAGGCCATTTTACTGGTGCATCCTAACTATTATGGAATTGGTGTAGACGTAAAACGGATTGTAGAAGCAGCTCATCAAAGAAATATGCTCGTGTTAGTGGATGAGGCTCATGGACCACATCTTGTACCATCTTTGGGGATGCCGGTGCCTGCTTTAGAAAGTGGGGCAGACTTAGTTGCTCAAAGTACGCATAAATTATTAGGTTCTTTGACACAAACCTCGATGCTTCATGGACAAGGTTCTCGTATTGATGTAGACCGTATTCAACGATTGCAACAAATCTTGATGAGTACAAGCCCAAATTACATTTTTTTAGCATCTTTGGATATGGCGCGCCATCAATGGGCCACAGAGGGGCAATCTTTAATGGAAGATACATTGAACTTGGCTCGTACATTACGAAGCGCTCTGAATGAGATTCATGGCATTGCTTGTCCTGGTCATGAGGATATAGAAGGGGCTTTCACTTTCGATGAAACTAAGATTATTATCGATGCAAAAGATCTTGGATTAACAGCACAAGAGTTAGAGAAAGAGTTGCGACAACGTCATATTGAAGTGGAACTGATGAAAGCCTACCATGTCTTATTATTGATTACCATAGGCGATACGGACACATCTATACAACAGGTCATAGATGCAGTGCAGAGTATCTCAGATATGTATAAACATAAGATAGAAGGTACCACAAAGGGGGACGGAACGTATGCGCAGCAGCGCAATATAGTTTCACTTGACCAAAGTAATAATGCGTCTCTTGATGCAATATATAGTACACAAAATGTGACAAAGCATAGGAGCATAGATGGAGATGATACATATGTTACGGATGATAACGATGTAGACGCAAGTACAATGGAAATCTTGCCAACACCTATTGTGTTACTTTCACCACGGCAAGCCTTTTATGCAGAGATGGAAACAATCCTCTTAAAAGAATCCTTGGGACGAATTAGTGGGGAAACTATAACGTATTATCCACCAGGGATCCCTTGTCTAGGTGTAGGGGAGGTCATAACAGAGGAAGTATTAGCATATATAGAGCAAAAACAACGCGATGGGTATGTGCCAAATGGTGCTACGGACCGAGAACTACAGACAATTCTCGTGTGTAAAGAGAGATAGAAAGAGGCATGGTGTGGATGATATAGTATGTCTAGCATAAGAAGATGAGTGTATTGTTGCAGTATCACATAGCCTATATATAATGACTGTGTAAAGGGACTAAAAAGTATTGTGATGCTTTATATAAGGGATTGATAGAGTATACGATAAGAATTGCAATGTTATAAGGAGATAGATGTATATGGGACAATTAATTATTATTGAAGGTGGCGACGGCAGTGGTAAGGCTACTCAGACCGCAAAACTGTTGGAACGACTACAAGCAGAAGGTTATCCAGTTCGGTCTGTTAGTTTTCCTAATTACGATAGTCCAGCAGCAGAACCAATTAAAATGTACTTGCGAGGAGACTTTGGAAAAGAGGCAAACTCCGTGAATGCCTATGTGGCTAGCACACTATATGCCATAGACCGCTTTGCATCGTATCGCCAAGATTGGCAGGCTTTTTACGAAGAGGGAGGCATCATCATTGCTGACCGATATACTACATCTAATATGGTGCATCAAATGATAAAATATACCGATACGAAAGATCGTCAAACATTTCTACAATGGCTTGACCAGTTGGAATACGATCTATATGGCTTGCCAAGACCTGATGCAGTGATTCTATTAGACATGCCTCTGTCTTTGTCCAAAGCGCTGTTAGCAGAACGCACAGGCAAAACCGGTGGCAATACGGGAGACATTCATGAACAAGATGCCACGCACTTAACGGCAGTTCATGAGGCTTATGATATGTTGGTGAGCACTTATGATTGGCATCGAGTGCACTGTGAGGATGGAGTCAATCAATTACGCACCATTGAAGACATTCATGAGGAAGTCTATCGTATTGCAAAACAGTATATATGTAAAGGCTAGTCCTTAGCTAATAAAATGTGTCGTACCTATTCATTATTGTGAATAGTATAATCATGGATAGTCTATTATGGTACGATACACGTTCAAAAAAGGATATGATAGAAACATCACATGGAGTGCAAATATTTTGCCGAAACCATGTGGTGTTTCTTCTTTTAGCCGTGTAATTATTGTCATAACATGCTATAATAAAGGGAAATCTCATATAATAAAAGAAACCGCATTCTTATGCGGTTCTTTTTTTATTCGTCATAGAAACGTCAAAAAATAATAAAATTAGTCGAAAATTTGGCATATTTGGGTGCGAGCATTTTCTCTCATTTCATCCGAGTAGTGGATGTACGTTTTTATAACAGTATTTACTGTATCGCCTAACAAAGACGCAACTGTTTTAATGTCTACGCCGTTTGCTAGTAGTTTAGTTGCGTATGTGTGCCTAAAATCATGAGTCGTATGTTTGTTAATGTGGCGTTTTGTATATTCGTGTACAAGGGTAGGTGAATATATAGGAATAAGCCTATCGGTAGTACAACGTGCTTTATACTCCAACAAAACATCTGACAATGATGGCGGTATAGGGATTGTACGATAACTATTTTTTGTTTTTAGTGGTCCGAGTCCGTGCGTTCTATTTTCATTCAAACGTACCCATTGCTTATTAATGGTGATTGTCAGATTATCGAAATTGATGTTATCCCATGTTAAGCCTAACAACTCACCAACACGCATGCCAGTATAATGCAATATTTTTACTGCTATAAAATAGTGTGAGGATGCATCTGCTGATTTGAAGTAATCAGATAATTCTTGATCCGATATAATTCTAATTCTTTTTCTTTTTCTTGCGTCTTTTTTTAAATTAATGACAACAGGATTATTCACCATTAAATTATACCGCTTTATTGCGTGCGTAAACATCGTTTTAAGCATAGAGAATACATAATGCTTAGTGCTTTCCGACAGAGGCATCTCAGAGGCGATTTTATGGATTATTTGGGGTGTTATAGATTGCAACTTCATATCATGGATCTGGTGTAGATGTTTTACATTATTATCATATGCCAATAACGTATTTACTCGTAGATTATTTTTTACATCGTGAAAGTATAGGCGAGCAAATTCGATGAACGTTATATCTGAAAATTCTTGACTATTAATGAACAGCAATTTTTCTTTGATGTCTTTCACTATCACATCGCCGTAATCTTTGGCTTGCCGTTTGGTAGCGAATCCTTGCTTGCTTTTTTGTCGCCATTTGCCGTATCTATCTTTGTAGCTAACGATAACTTGCCACCCTTTATCCTTTTGTCGTGTTGATATAGAATAACTAGCCATGATTGCTCCTTTCAGTTGAATTATATAAAACGTATGTTCTTGATTAGATGTAAAAATATGCCCCCTCAGTTAAGAGGGGGATTTTTTTATTGTAAAGAATTTTTAATCAATTTCAAATCTTGGTGTAGTTGCATAGAACGTTGTAATTCTTGTAATGTTTCTGCTGGCACATGGTAGTCATATTTATATTTTTCACCTTGGTAGCGAATGATAGGATTTGTGCCTTCTAATAGCAATTTAATACCATCATAGGCTTTATCGTATGGGATATCCAACGTTTCATATTTACCACCCATTACGATTTGAGTATTTTTTCCATCTCCGCTTTGTCCAGCAAAAGTATTAAGTTTCAATTCCCATTTACCTTGATCTGTGGAGAATATCACTTTATCCCAAAATACCCAGTCGATACCATTATCAAAGTGAACAAATTTTAAATGTTGACTAACTTTTTTATCGCCATCAACTTTAGCAGTCCAATATACATTGCTCATAGGAGGATATTTGTCAGTGCCCCATGATTTATACCATGTCACTTTTTCAACTTCATCTACACTTTGTGGTGTAGCTTGTAAAATTGCTAGTGCGTCATTTTTTGCTTGTTCTTTTTGCTCAGCGGTTACAGTAACGGCAGTATTAGAATTGTTTGCAGAGTCAGAATCCATCTTGCCAGGGTTAATAACAATTAATAAGACAATCATTAGAATAAAGCCACCAACAGAGTAACCAACCACTTTGCCACGTGTTGGATTTTCAATAGATTTTGGTAATGCCCTCTTAGGAGAAATCATACCAATAATAAACATTAGGATGAACCCGATCATCCCTAAACCGAGTAATACACCAATAAATGTGCCCATACTTCTACCTCCTACAAATCTCTTCGAACCTCTACTGCCTTACCCATAATCCTAACTGGTAAGGTCGCTATATCGTGATTGCTATAGAACATTCTAGGGAATGCCCTCACATTATCACCTACAATATCTATACCATCCGAGCGGTGGTATATGCGTTTGATGGTCGCCTCATTGCCTGCAATAGAAACGGCTGCGATTTCTCCATCTTCAACATCAGGTTGTTGCCTAATCACAACAATATCACTATCAAATAGGGTAGGCTCCATTGAGTCACCTTTGATACGTAGTGCGAAATATTCACCACGCATGGCTAGTGATTGCGAAATCTCTATCCATTCATCATAATCTGTGACTGCTGTATTTGGAATGCCAGCAACGATAGAACCTAATACAGGAATGCGAACACCGCCAGTAAGCGGAATAGCATAGTTTATTTCAGATTTTGTATCATTAGGGATTTCCTCCCTGCCGAGTAGGTAATCTGTAGTAACGTTGAATAACTTTGCTATCTGAGTAAGCATTGTCGATGTTGGGACACGTTTATTCGTCTCCCATTGAGACACTGCATTTCTAGTGATGTTTAACTTTAACCCTAATTCATAGCCAGTCATATTGTGGCCAAGCCTTAATTCTTTTATACGTTGACCTATTGTACTCATAATAGTTACTCCTTATACCAATATAGTAACAAATAGTTTACATTTAAAAAAGTTACAAAATGTTAACAAAAAATGCTTGACGTAACATAAAGATTACTTTATAATGTAATCATAAGGTAACAAAAAGATTACAAGGAGGTGAACATGACTAAGATTACAGAACTAAGAAAAAAATATAACGTCACACAAGAGCAAATTGCTAAAGTGATAGGAATCTCAAGAGTTAACTATAACATGAAAGAAAATGGAAAGAGGGCGTTTAAACAAAAAGAGATGATGAAAATATACCAATATTTCAATAAAAAAGATAAACGAATTAACATGCAAGATATTTTTTTAGCTTAAAAGTTAACAAAAAGATTACAAAATAAGGAGCAGAAATATGGCACTGATTGGATTAACTAAAGAACAAAATGAAGAATTGAGAAGAATGTACATCAAGTCTATGGAGAAAGTGGACAGGCTTGCACATATGGCAAGTATTAATACCGATGCTGAACCACAACTAAAGGAATTAGGACTTATTGCTTTCACTCAAGCACGAACATTTTTAGAGTTAGGGGATTTTGAAAGAGATCCAAGATTACCAAATAAGGAGCAGAAATATGACAAAATTAGTTAAATTCAATGAAAGACGAGTTGTAGATGGATTCACATTTCAAAAAGGATGGTGGGGAGAGTTCTCCCCTACTGGTGAACTAGTAACAGCATATGCGTATCCAAGAGTTGAGGTAAATCATTCCGATTGGTCGTATTCTTGGAAGTTCGCAAAAATCTTCTATCCAATGGATGGTGGATTCGTTGGAGATTTGGAACTTGGGTATAAACTCCCTGCTGAGGTAATGGGCGATTTTGATGTAGTAGCAGAGCAAGACATGCTAGAGCAAAAACAAGTATTCTTTGAGATTTATGGAGAATAATATGGAGAAAAGAACATATACGGTGGAGGAAGTGATGGGTATGCTCCATTGTTCCAAAAGTACTTTGATGAATTACAAATATAGGGGTGTGCTGGTACCAATTAAAGGTGTAAAGCCTATGGTATACAGTGCAAAGAACGTACAGGCTTTCATTGATGGGGGTGAAGAGTTCACCCCTTGGGAGTTTGAAAATTTAAAACGTGAGAACGAAAGGCTTAAAGAAGAAAATCGCAGACTAAAAGCAAAGTTCTTTAAAGTACAAAATGTTATCACGGTCGAGGCAGGGGATTTACTAGAACAGCTTGCCTACTAACAACAGTATATAGAAATCAAGAGGTGATTGAAATGAACGGAAGTACAAACAAGCCACGGAGCGAGTTTGAAAGTTCGCTAAGGGGCATAATTCTAACGCAAGACCAATTCGCAGAACGATTATGTATTAGCAAGAGGGCATTTCTGAAATATCTATATGGTGAGTTATATCCACCATGTGATGTGATAGCAAAAGCTGTAGAAGAGTTTGACGTACATTCTATGGTGCTATATCACCTAACCAATCAATGCCCTATAGCAAGGGTGTATATGAATAAATTAAAGGAGGTTATGAAGTGAAAAAACGTAAAATCGTAAAAAAAAGAACTCATATCCGATGGGATAGGGTTATAGCCGTGGCGATGATTCCAGTAGTGCTAGCAGGTATATATTTTGCAGTAGCACAAGAACCAATTCAATATGAAGATACAACTGTGGTAGTCAAAGAGGGTGATACCCTATGGGGTATTGCCAAGGACGCTGTAGGCGAGGAAGTAGACGTGCGAGATGTAATTCGCCACATGATTTTAAACAATAATTTAAAGGATGGGGTTATTCATCCAGGTATGACACTGAAAGTAAAGGCGGTGAAACATTGAAAGGAAAACACAAATATGTGGCTAATGTGATTGCTTGCGTACCTATGATGATTAAAGTGAGGGCAGATGATACAGAAGAGGCAATAGAAAAGATTAGGGCGAAAGTACATAAGAAGTTAGATATGGAAATTGACAAGATAGCGTTTAGAACATTAGGCAAATTAGATTAGCACTGAAAGGGGGTGAGTATATGAAACGATATATAGTAGAGGGTTCTATAAAAATACCGTTCAATATTGTTGTAACAGGCAATGATGATGAAGAAGTATGGGACAACATAGTTGAAAGGCTTGATAGTTTATACAATTGTGAAACATCAGAATATACAGTTGATTTTATTACAAGGGAATAAAAAAAGCCCTCAAAACTGAGGGCTACCGCTCCTAAATAAGGAGCAGAAATATGAACTACGTTCATTATAGCACATATTAAGTAATTACACTAGGGAGGAAGTACATGAAGTTATACGAATTAGCAGAAAATTACAAGGAAGTTGCCACAATGATGGAGCAGGTCGAGATGGGGTCGGAGGATTGGCAAATGATCCAAGACACATTAGAGGCCATTGATGGTGAGTTCGATGTAAAAGTACAGAATATCTGTGCATTAGTAAAAGAATACAAGTACAACGTGGAAATGGTCAAAGCTGAAAAGAAACGGCTTGATGAAGTGGCACGAGGCTATGACAATAAGGCTCAATGGTTGGAATCATATTTACAAGACCAGTTAGCTAAAACGGGCAACCTCAAAAGTACTATGCTATATGGTCCACACAAATTGACATACCGCAAGGGTGTATCTACTGAGGTAACAGATGTAAACGCATTACCTATTGAGTTCTTGAAAACAAAGGTAGAGGCTGACAAAACAGCCATCAAAAAAGCATTACAAGAGGGTATCGAAGTAACTGGTGCAAGACTGGTTGATACAACATCGCTCAAGGTAACAATCGGAAAGGATGAGAAATAGATGGGAACAACAAGTATCTATAGTGCATTGAATTACATTCAGTCGAATTTGAAAGCCCCAAAAGGGCAATTCAATTCATTTGGTAAATACCATTACCGTAGTTGCGAGGACATCTTGGAGGGGGTCAAACCTCATTTGAAAGAAACTAATACATGCCTTGTGATTAGTGATGAGATTGTGACAATAGGAGACCATAATTATATCAAGGCAACAGCTACGTTGTACGGTGCTGACGGTGGTGCGGTGGCCAATAGTGCCTTTGCGAAAGAGCCTTTGGACAAAAAGGGAATGGATCCATCACAAATAACAGGGGCTACATCCTCATATGCAAGAAAATACGCATTGAATGGGTTATTCTGCATAGATGATAACAAAGACGCAGATACAGATGAATACGTTGCTAAAACAACGCAAACAAAATCTAAAACTCAAGCACCTAAAACAAATAGCGTGAAGGAAAAGGAAGCTAAGCAAGGGTATTTACAGAAGATTACTCAACAGATGGGTATTAAGCAAATCAACCCTAAATTAATATCGGAATACATCAACAAGACTTTTAAAAAGAAAACTTCTAATGAGTTAACTGAGGATGAATTGAAAGCCTTATATGATTGGGTCGTAGCGTATGAAGTGGCAAGTTGATTGCTTGCAGATTGTCAAAACTCCAGTGGGTGCCATGTTGATGGTACCCGCAGGGGTTGAGGTATTAAACCAAATACAGCAGGACAAGAAATACAATATAGAACTCAAGCTACATCGAGAAAGACGGTCATTGACTGCTAATAGCTATTGTTGGGTGTTATGCCAAAAGATAGCTGAGGAATTATCTAAAAATGGCACATATACGAGCCGTGAGGACGTATATAGGCAAGCAATAAAGGGTAGCTATGCTTTTACACCTATGCCAATCAAGGCGGAGGCTGTAGAGAGATTTACCGAAATATGGGAATCTAACGGGATAGGGTGGATTGTTGAGGATGTAGGAAATAGTAAATTAAATGGATACAAAGTAGTACATGCCTATTATGGTAGTAGTACATATGACATTGAAGAAATGGCAAGGCTTATTGATTGCTTAGTATCTGAGGCTACTGCATTAGGAATAGAAACAAAGACAAAGGAAGAGGTAGAAAGCCTATTAGAAGATTGGGAGGCGATGGATGAATAAGAGCAAGGCGGATGACGAACGATTATATAAAAGAACGAGGAAATGGGCGATAGAACGAGATGAGGGGCTATGCGTATTATGTAAAGCACCTGCTACGGAAGTACATCATATATTGTTTAGATCTAGGGGCGGTGACAGTCGCTTATCTAATCTAGTTTGCCTATGTAGAGAATGCCACAACATGGCACATGGTAGTTATCATGAGGAAGTATATAAAACACTAAAGGAGCGAATCAAATGAAACGAGACCAATTAATTAAATTCATGATTGCACAACGGATTAAAATGTATGAATCTGCACAAGCATTTGGATTTGAAGTCAAAGTGAAAGAATTACAAGCTGTAATTGAAATGATTGATGGGTTGGCGAAATTGGAGGAAGAGGATGATATGCGAGAAACTGCATTCCATAAATTCATGGAGATGTTATTGAACAGCAAAGATAACGAAGATACAGAAGAATAAATAGGAAGCCATATGAAGTATTTAAACGAGCTCAATTCATTCCACGAATGGCTACAGTATAATCCAGATGTTTCTTATTCAGCCCGATTGCTTTGGTACGCATTAATGCACTATAACAACAAATGTGGATGGAAACAAGAATTTAATGTCGCCAGTTCAAGCCTTGAATTAGATACTGGATTGTCTAAGCAATCCATAATCAAAGCTAGAAATGTACTTAAACAATATGGACGTATTGATTTTAAAACTAGAGCAGGAAGACAATCAACCATTTATGAAATAATACCTTTTGCGTTCCCCACAGGTACGCAAGAGTATACGCAAGAGTATACGCAAGAGTATACGCAAGAGTATACACAAGAGTATACACAAGGGTATACGCAAGGTGATACCATACATAGACTAGATAAGACTAGACTATTATCTACTAATACTAACGTATTAGTAGAGGGGGAATCACCACCTGCGAAAGAAAAGAAGAAAGCAACAAGAAAGGTATTTGTGAAACCTACTCCGTCAGAAATACAAACCTACGTTGATGAACATAATCTGCAAGTAGATGTAGAACGTTTCTTTGATTACTACGAGGGTAATGGGTGGAAAGTCGGAAAGAACCCGATGAAAGATTGGAAAGCTACTGCGAGGAATTGGAGCAGAAACAGCTTTGACAAAGGGGGTGGATCCAATAAACGTACAAGCACTGATGGAGCGATTGAACCTAAGCAAGATGAATATGCCGACCTCTATCTATGATGAGTTAGAACTCAGAGCCTACCTACAAGATGACAAAGTGGAGTTAGTAGAGGGAGCAACTGATAGACCTCTATTTGATATAAGGGCAAATCAGTATATCGAAAGCAAGCGAATGTGTAAAAAATGCACTGGAGGGCAAGGCTGTAGAACTAAAGGCATAATGACACGCATGCATGATGATGGCGAATTATATGTGCTGAAATGTGGCTTATATGGGGTGTGGCGGAATCAAAAGGATCTAGAGAAAGTGACATTACGGGCAAACATTCCTACATCTTATGCAGAAACCACACTAGAAAACTACGAAAAACGCACCATAGAGAGTGAGAAAGCACATGCTTATATGATTACACTAGCCAATAATGAAAGCACGCAAGGAGCGTACATATTCGGTGCTAGTGGATTAGGCAAAACACATCTTGCCATTGGATTGCTCAAGAAAAGGATGGAGCGAGGGCGAACAGGCTTATTCGTGGTAGTGCCTGAATTAATGGAAAGCCTGCGTAGATGTCTACGAGAGGGTGGCGATGATTTTGAGATACTGCAAGCACTGTACAACGTAGATTGCTTAGTATTGGATGATCTAGGGGCAGAGAAAGCCACCGAATGGGTAGCAGAACGGTTGTACCTCGTTATCAATCAACGGTATTTGAGTAACAGCATGACAATCATAACTAGCAATTGTACTTTGCAAGAAGTAAAGGAACGGCTAGGGGAACAAGGAAAGCGAATTACATCACGTGTGCTTGAGATGTGTAAAATCATTCAGCTAAAAGGTGAAGATTACAGAAGAATGAAAGCGAAAGGAGAAAGGTAATGAGTGACAACGTAAAGAATCCATCCTATTACAACCGAGGGAAAATTGAGGTGTGGGAATTTATCGAAGACCAAGGATTGGATTACCATACAGGGAATGCGGTCAAGTATATTGCGAGAGCAGGATTCAAAGACCCATCGAAAGAGGTCGAGGATTTGCAAAAGGCAATCGCATTCTTGGAGCGGAAGATTAAAGTGTTGAATGGTACGAATGATATAAACACTGAAATTATAATGTTTAAAGATTATGCGGAAAGCTTAACATTAAATCAATATAACTTTTTGGAAGAACAATGTAATCATTGTGTAAATAGGTTAAGCATATTCATTGATGAATACAAAAAAGAAGCAACAAGGCATTTTGAAAGACAGTGTATTAAATGGTTCTATTCACTTTTGATATATTCGAATTTGATAAAAGATGAACGAATCGAACAAAAAAAGAGTGACATCTATAAAAAAATGGTAGATGTTGGTATTTTTTAGGATTGATAAAAGGAGCAGAGATATGGCGAAGAAAATAACATGCGTAGATTGTGGCAAACAATTCTTACCAAAGTACAACCACATTGAACGGTGTGAGGAATGTGAACGGATTCACCGTAAACAGAATTTGACGATTGGGCAAGTATTGATTTTGCAAGGAATGGAGAAGAAAATTGAGGAACAGAGAGTACAAGATGGATATTACCAATATACGCATACATGTGTAGTGTGTGGGAAGAAATTCGGGAATAATCGAAGTAACTCAACCACATGTAGTGATAAATGTAGGAGAAAGAACAAATATGCTAAAGCGGTGGCAAAGAAACAAACACAGAGCATGCAGGCTCATGCATAAGAAATTCGATAGCAAGTACTGGAGGCGAATCAGTGAACACAGAACGTAAAATCAAGACAGAATTATATTGCGATAACTTTCAAAACTACAAACGGTATGGGATTCCAAAAGCACAGTTAGTAATTGCAGATATTCCCTATAATTTAGGTGATAATGCGTATGCGAGTAATCCGATGTGGTATAACGGCGGAGATAATAAAAATGGCGAAAGTAAATTAGCAGGCAAGGCATTTTTCAATACTGACCACAATTTCAATATTGCCGAGTACTTCCATTTCTGCAATCGGTTGTTGAAGAAAGAGCCGAAAGAAAGAAAAAAAGCACCTTGTATGATTGTATTTTGTAGCTTTCAACAGATTCCGATGATTATTGAATATGCCAAAAAACAAGGATTTAAAAACTACATTCCGTTATTCTTCATCAAAAATTATTCATCGCAAGTATTAAAGGCTAACATGCGACCAGTAGGGGCGACAGAATATGCATTGATACTCTACCGTGACAAATTGCCGAAGTTTAATAACAACAAGAAAATGATATTTGATTGGATGGAATGGAAACGAGATAAGAAGAAAGACGTGCCAAAAGTACACCCTACTCAAAAGCCTACAAATGTAATTAAGCGATTGATTGAGTTATTTACAGACGAGGGCGATGTAGTTATAGATCCAGTAGCAGGGAGTGGGGTTACACTCCGATGTGCTAGAGAATTAGGGCGTAGCAGTTATGGGTTTGAAGTTTCCAAGGAATTTTACAATAAAGCAGTCAATGAGATGTTAGCCGTTAATGAGTGGCAAGAACCGTTGTTTTAAGGAGTGGAACAATGCGAAATGACATAGTACAGGAGCATGACCGAATCATTGGTGAATGTGTAACCGAGTTGAATGACATGTTATACGAAGTGCATAAATATATTCCTAAGACGATTAAGGAATTGGACATCGAAGAGGCGAAAGAATGGGCGAAAGAGAATGATGAAGAAGAAATACCACCAATAGTGTATTCGGATTTAGTGGAAGAATCTATAACAGCAAATTTACAGTTAGCAAGCCAAATCATCTTTTATATTCAAAGTACACAATATGCTTGGGGTCACAAGAAAACAGTGAGACGGCTAATGCTTGTTGAAAGTTTATTGACATGTTGTATTAATCAGTTGGATCACAATGTGGATATTGAACCGTGTTCAAGAGTGTTTCTAATGCAGTTGAAGTATGTGCGTGAGATGGTAAGGCATCATATTAATAATTTATGGGGGTGATAATGTGAAAGTAACATCCACCATGCTATTAAAATGGGCAGGATTACAGAAAAAATTATTATTCGATTGCACGGGAAGATGGGCAGGATATTTAAGAAGTAAATGGCCTAAAAAACGAATTGTCGGAATAGATAAGGCGGTTGATTTGGTTGTGATGGGATTAATTAGAAAGAATAAAGGAAAGTGATGATATGGATGAAATAGAACCGCTTAATCGTTATAACGGCAATAAATTACTATATTTAGCAAAAACAATTCATAGAATTTATGATTATGTAGATTTTTTCAAAGAGCCAAAAGCAAGGCGTGTTGGTGTTGTTAAGGCGTATAAATTAATGGTTAGAGGGTTTCAAATAAAGATCAGTTAAACAATAAGGAGGTAAAATGCGGTTAAAAAAATGGGAAGTAGATGAATTAAGCAAAAGTGCAGCATATGTAATGAAACAAGCATATGAAATGGCATTAATGTATGGTTATGTTGATATGCCAATGAAAGGAAAAACATATGCGGTTTATAAAATTTGTAGAGAAATTTATGAGGCAATTCCCACGAGTTATTGTGAAGTTGATTGTTATGACATGATGAAATATAATTCTTTGCGATTAATATTAGGTAGTATGTGTAATGATAAAGAACAATATTATGCAGAAGTGTTGAATGCTTGCAAATATTCGGATGAAATGTGGGTTGCATTTGATAAAATGAAATACATTTTAGATAATTTTGAAACGGAACTATTTGAGGAGTGGGAGTAACTATGAAAATAAAAATTAAAAAAACACATCCAAACGGAAAGATTCCAACATATGCAACAGATGGATCTGGTGCATTCGATTTCTACAGTGCAGAAGATGTATTTATTTCAGAAACGGAAGTGCGTGCTATCAATTTAGGGGTAGCAATGGAGATACCACAAGGGCATGTAATGTTGTTATTCCCACGTTCTAGCATTGGCAAAAAAACATGGTTAAGAATGGCAAATAGTGTAGGGGTCATAGATAGTGACTATCGAGGTACAATTCACGCATTATATGAAAATGTACTTGGTGGCGATACTATTTTAATTGGACAAAGAATAGCACAAGGAATTATCGTACCTGTTCCGAAAGTGGAATTTGAAGAGGTAGAAGAATTATCTACTACTGAACGTGGCGAGGGTGGATTCGGTAGTACTGGAGTATAGATATGACAGAGTATGAAATAGAAGAATTGAAAGCGGAAGCCTTAGATTTAATCATGACCATGGCATATTGGACAGGCAACAACGATGAAGAGTTTTGGGAGATAAAGTATAAGACATTACCATTACTCAAACAGTTAAAGCCTGTACTCAATAAGGATGAGTTTGAAGAATTATACGACATGTACGAGCAAGCGATTATTTGGGTGGACGTATGAATATGATTGTCATTAGATGTGATTTTGTATATCTGAACGATTATATAGACAGCGAACGCACAAACAGAATAATTGCCTCTAGCATTAAGAAGAAATTAACGAATATAGTCATAAAACAGTGCTTATATGCTAACTGTAATAAACCAAAACGCAAGGTAGATATGACGTTTAGATGGCATGTAAAAGGCAGGCACGACAGCGACAATATAGCGTTTGCCAAAAAATACGTATTAGATGGCATGGTGAAAGCTGGAGTGTTAGAAAATGATAATCCTAAATGGGTTAGGCATTTAAAAGATTACATCTATCATGATGTAAAGAAACCAAATTTAGATTATGTAGAAGTATCATGGGAGGAAACAGACGATGAATAGTGTTCAATTAATGGGTCATTTAGCAAAAGATGTTGAGTTACGATATACGGCTAATGGTAAGCAGGTAGCAACGTTTACAGTGGCTGCCACAAATACATACAAAGAACAGAATGGCGAGGCGAAAGAGTTTACGGCATTTGTAAATTGTGTAGCATGGGGACAGCAAGCAGAATATTTCAGCCAATTCCAAAAGGGCGATAGGGTATTTGTTCAAGGTAGATTACAAACACGGTCATATGAGGCACAGGATGGCTCAAAACGATATGTTACTGAGGTGGTAGCAGATTTCTGTACAGGTTATGCAAAAGCACCACAGCCACAGGGGCAAGGCAATTTTGATATGATGGCCAATACTGAACCACGAGAGGAATTGCCATTTTAATAATTAGAAGATATGACAAAACCACCCTATCAAATGATGGGGTGGTATTCGTGCGTGTTAAGGTAAAGGGGATGTACATGGAATTAAGCAAAAAAGAACAACGAGAATGGGCAAAGGCAGAATTAGGTAAATTGTGGGAGATACGAGAGGAAGGCAAATGGGCGAGTTATCAGATTAAAAAATTAGAACGAGAGATGGGACCGAAAGAACTAAATGGATCTAGCCTAAGCGGAGAGGGTGGTGGAGGATTCCAAGCACCGACAATAGAACAACTAAATAAATTACAGGAATTATACGACCAATTAGAAGAGTATAAACAAAGGTCGATAGAATTAGAGTTGCAGACATTGCGAATCATTGATAAAATTGATGACGGTATATTAAGAGTGATATTGAAACGAGTATACATTAGCGGGCAACGATTGAGACATATGTATAAAAGCATAACGAAATCGTATGATACTGTTAAGCAGTGGCATTCTGAGGCGTTGGTTCAATTTTATGTGAAATCTCATGAAATTTCCCCCACAAATACACCTAAATACACCTAAATACACCTAAATACACCTATTGACTGTGATATAATATAAAATGTGATAAGTGGGAACAGTTGGAACTCATAAATTACATTTCCTTTCAGTAAAATATATATCCAATCGAAAGTAGCATTATCCATTAGCTGGGATAGTGCTATTTTTGTACCTTTTTTCTATTATTTATCTTTACGTTTTAATCATAAAGTGGTATAATATAAGTATAGAAAGGAGGTGAAGACGTGAAAGAGTTTTATGATTCATTGTTTGAAATAGTTTCATTCATTGCTAATATGATTGCAGTAATAACTGGAGCATATCAAGGATACAAGAAATTAAATCAAATTTTGAAAAATAAAAAACCCTCTAAAAGGAATCAACGGCGAAAACGTAAATAACCTATAGAGGGTATACAGAGGGGGAGCAATCCCCCAATGTATCTCAATTGTATCACGTCAAACATGATGAAAACAAGAACACAAAAACTATTGTGGGTGTTAGCAATCGTTGCATTTGTATCTAACTTCTATGAGGGCATCAGTTGGAGTTCATGGATTAATGGGGCACTTATTGGTTATCTTTATAGAATTTGGTTAGGTGATAAGAATGCCTAGAGGTGGAGCACGAGAAGGTGCAGGTCGCAAGGTCGGATGGCGTAAAGGGTATAGCGAGGCTAGACAAGGCCACCAATTACGACTACATGAAGATGAGTGGCAAGTAGTGAAAGCCTTTTCTGCATTGGTAAAGAAAGATATAGACAAGGCAAGGCAAAAGCTAGAAGAGTTACAAGAAGAAATGAAATAATGTACAAGGACGCTTAGAAATGGGCGTCCTTTTGTATTGCGTGAAAGGTGGTGAGGGTTTGACAAAAATAGCATGTTGCAAGAAACAATGCTTGAACAATAAGCATGGCGTATGTACTGCTAGGGACATCGCATATGATGGTCGTTGTCAGACTTTCACAACGCCTAATGATAGCATGCGTGCAGATGTGCATATGGTACACCGTGTGCATGGAAAGATTAAATCGAAGAAAGGGCAGATATTACGATGAATATTGTAGAGTTAAGCATTCATGATCTAGTGCCGTATGAGAACAATCCACGGAATAATATTGAGGCTGTGGAGTATGTGGCTAATAGTATTGAAAAGTTCGGATTTAAAGTGCCAATCGTGGTAGATGCAAATAATGTGATTGTCGCAGGGCATACACGATATATGGCAAGCAAAAAGTTAGGACTGGAGACAGTGCCATGTATTGTGGCAGACGATTTGACGGAAGAACAAATAAAAGCATTCCGTTTGGCTGACAATAAAGTTGGTGAAATTGCTACATGGGACTTAAATAAACTACAACTTGAATTAGATTTTTTAGATTTTAATATGGAAGAGTTTGGTTTTATTAGTACTATGGAAGAGCCTGATATCACAGACTTTTTAGAAGACCATGAAAGTAAAACGAAAGAACCTAATACTGTTGTTTGCCCTGAGTGTGGTCATGCGTTTACGGTGAAATAATGAAAGTATTTTTAGCGAACGTCGAGCCTGATTTTATTATAGAAGAAAGCAAACCTAAATATTATCTTGAAAGCTATTACTACTTAAAGAAACCTATTCAACTTCAATTAATGAAAGAGGTTGATATGTTCCTGTTGGATAGTGGTGCTTTTACTTTTATAAATGCAAAAAAACACAAAGCATTTAATGTTGATGAGTATCTAAATAATTACATAGACTTCATAAATAAATATAATGTTCAATACTTCTTTGAACTAGATACGGATAGCATACACGGTATAGACAAAGTTCTTGAAATGAGAAAAAAACTAGAGGCTGGTACTGGAAAGCGTTGTATACCAGTATGGCACAAATCAAGAGGAATTAATTGCTTTAAGAAATTGTGCAAAGAATATGACTATATAGCGATTGGGGGATTTGTTACAAAAGAAATTAGGGAACCTGAATTTGCTAAGGTTAAACAGCTGTTAGACTATGCCAGATATCACAATGTAAAAGTCCATGGCTTGGGGTTCACAAGTATGAAATATATAGATAAATTACCATTCTTTAGCGTTGATAGCACATCGTTTAAAAGTGGTCGGCGTTTCGGACAGGTACATTATTTTGATGGTAAGAAAATTATTTTAAAAAAAAGGCCTGATGGTAAACGAGTTAAGGACTACAAGGCGGTAGATAAAATTAACTTACAGGGTTGGATCCAATTTCAAAAGTATGCAGATATACATCTATAAGGAGGATATATGGATAAAGTTATAGTTTTATCGAGTGGTGGCGTTGATAGCACAACTGCTCTTGCATTGGCTGTAAAAGAATTTGGTAAAGATAATGTTTTGTCTTTGTCTTTTTTTTACGGGCAAAAACACGGAAAAGAATTAAGAGCTGCACAAAAAATCGCAAATTACTATGGGGTAAATCATAAAGTATTTGATATTAAACAATTTATGACCTATTCTAATTGTTCTCTTTTAGCTTGCTCTACAAAAGATGTTGAAGAGGGAAGTTATAACGAACAGTTAAAGAAAAACAATGGTAATATTCTAGAAACTTATGTACCGTTTAGAAATGGCTTGTTATTATCTATTGCAACGACTATTGGAATGAGTTTGTCAGAAAATGAAGGTAAAGCTTGTATTTATTTGGGTAATCATGCTGATGATGCCGCAGGAAATGCTTATGCTGATTGCTCTATGGAGTTTATTAAAGCAATGAATAAAGCAATTAAGATTGCTACTTATGGAAAAGTAGAAATCAAAAGCCCATTTGTAAATTATAATAAATCGCAAATTGTCAAATTAGGGATAGAACTTAAAATACCGTACGAATTGACATGGAGTTGCTATAACGGCGAGGATATACCTTGCGGTAAATGTGGCACTTGCATCGATAGAATTAACGCTTTTAAAAGTAATGATGTTAAAGACCCAGCGATAAAGGAGTAAAAATGTATTACGTATCAAAAAGAATGGAGATTGCAGGATCTCATAAATTGAATTTGGATTATGAAAGCAAATGCCAAAATTTACATGGGCATAATTGGATCGTTACCGTATACCTAAAAGGTGAGTCATTAAATCATAACGGAATGTTGATGGATTTTACTCATATCAAGAAACGAATTCACGATGTACTAGACCACCAACATATAAACGACATTGTGGAAGTAAACCCAACAGCAGAGAATATGTCTAAATGGATTTGCGATACATTAGGTGAAATGTGCTACAAGGTAGAAGTTCAAGAGTCAGAGGGGAATATAGCAACATATGAACGTGATTGAGATATTTAGCTCCATTGAGGGTGAAGGAACAAGACAAGGATATTTGTGTACATTTGTAAGACTATACGGATGTAACCTGCGTTGCTCGTATTGTGATACTCCATATAGCTATGAGGGCGGAGAGTATACAGTTATTGATGTAAAAGAAGTAGCAGAAACAGTACGAGCAATTGGTAACAAGTATGTAACAATCACAGGTGGAGAGCCATTATTGCAAGAATCACAAGTTATTGAGTTAATAAAGCTGTTAGGTGAAGATTATGAGTTTAATATTGAAACCAATGGTAGTGTAATTCCTACATACAGAGCTGAAAACATATTTTATACCGTAGATTATAAATGCCCTACATCTAATGAAGAAACAAAGATGAAAGAAGAGGCGTTTTTAAATCTACACAAGAATGATGTAGTAAAGTTCGTTGTAGGTAGCATTGAGGACTTGCAACGTACATATGAATTTATTAAAACTCACGATATACAAGCTCATATATACCTATCTCCTAGCTACCAAGAAATAACAGCAAGAGAGATTGTAGAGTTTATGAAAGATAACAACATGCAGGATGTACGAGTACAATTACAGATCCATAAGTATATATGGGATGTAAACGAAAGAGGGGTATAAATGGATAAGAACAAAGTAGAGCGGGCGGTAAAAGACTTACTTATTGGCCTAGGTGCTGATATTCATTCAGAGGGACTCAAAGATACTCCAATGAGAGTAGCTAAGATGTATGGCGAAGTGTTAGAGGGAATGAAATATTCAAATGAAGAAATAGCGAAGATGTTTGGTAAATCGTTTGAAGTGGATACAAACGGACTGGTAGCAGTAAAAGGGATCCAGTCTTTTTCTTACTGTGAACATCACTTAGCATTAATGTATGACATGACTATTGATATTGGTTATATTCCTAATGGTAAAGTGTTAGGCTTATCAAAGTTACCAAGAATTGCGGAAATGTGCTGTAAGCGGTTACAGCTACAGGAACGAATTGGCGAAGATATTGCGGAGGTTATTAAATTAGCAACAGGAACAAATGATGTAATTGTTGTGATTAAAGCAAACCACTCATGTATGACTAGCCGAGGCATTAAAGCGAGAGAAAGCAAAACAACAACGATTACAAAATATGGAAAGTTCAATCAAGCTGATACATTTAATGAGTTCATGAGAGGTTGATATGGCAAGAACAGGGAGACCTACAATTAAAATTGATAAAGATAACTTTGAAAAGTTATGCGGATTGCAGTGTACCCTTGTAGAGATTGCTGGTTTCTTCAATTGTAGCGAGGATACTATTCAAAGATGGTGCAAGCGAACTTATAAAATGACTTTTGCGGAGACATATAAAACGTACTCACAACAAGGCAAAATTGCACTACGCCGTTACCAAATGAAGTTAGCGGAGAAAAGTGCCGCCATGGCGATATTCTTAGGTAAACAGCTATTAAGCCAACGAGATTATAGCGAGGTCGAGGTAAAGGCTGACATCAACAACCCGTTTGATGGGGTGACTACCGAGGACATTAAGAAGTTGATAGGCGATGAATAAGGCGAATATATTACATCAAGCACGTTTAGAATTAGCTAGACGTGATTTCTTTTATTTCTGCAACCTTATGGCAGGCGACTTTTACAAAAAAGATAGACAGTACCTTGTGGATCTATGCCACGAGTTACAACAGTTCTATGAAGATAAGCAAGCTAAGGTATTAATCATGAATATGCCTCCCCGTCATGGAAAAAGTCGGAGTGCTCAAATGCTAGTCAAGTGGATACTGGGAACACATCCACACGAAAAGATTATGACAGGAAGTTATAACACCACACTATCGACAACATTTGCGAAGAACGTCAGAAATGACATTCAGATGATTAAGGCGGACAAAGATGTAATCGTATATAGTGATATATTCCCTAATACACGCATTAAACGTGGTGATGGCAGTATGGACATGTGGAGCCTAGAGGGCGGTTATAATAGTTACCTCGCAACATCTCCGAGTGGTACTGCTACAGGGTTCGGTGCTAGTCTGCTGATACTAGATGACATCATAAAGAATGCGGAAGAGGCTTATAACGAGAACGTAAAGGCTAAGCATTGGGATTGGTTCACTAACACCATGCTTTCACGGTTAGAAGAGGGCGGTAAAATCATTATAATCATGACACGATGGGCCAGTGATGACTTAGCAGGGCGAGCGATAGAACACTTTGGGGAACGTGCCAAGGTGATTACGATGAAAGCCTTGCAAGACGATGGCACGATGTTATGCGATGAAGTATTAAGCCATGATTCATATCGTGATAAGGTATCGGCTATGGGTGAAGATATAGCCAGTGCGAACTATCAGCAAATACCAATTGACCTCAAAGGGTGCTTGTATAGTGGGTTTAAAACCTACGATACATTACCACCATTTGAGAGCATTAAAAGCTATACGGATACCGCAGACCAAGGAGCGGATTACCTATGCAGTATTACCTATGGCGTATATAAGAACGAGGCATATATACTTGATGTGATTTATACGAAAGAATCGATGGAGATTACCGAGCCACAAGTGGCAAGGACAATATATGAGTACAATGTGGCGATTGCTGATATAGAAAGTAATAACGGTGGCCGTGGATTTGTTCGGAGTGTAAGGCGAATTTTAGAAGAAGTTTACAACAGCAACCGTACAAAGATAGTCGCTTTCCATCAATCTAAGAACAAGGAAAGCCGTATTCTATCACAGGCAACATGGGTTATGGATCACATCTATATGCCTATGGATTGGCAGGAACGATGGAAAGACTTTGCCAAGGCAATACTACGGTATCAACGAGAGGGCAAGAACGAACATGATGACGCACCAGACGCATTGACAGGGGTTGCTGAGAAAATCAACGCCCCTACATTGCGTAGTGGTCGAGTTAACTTATATTAAGGGGTGAGACAATGGCAGATAGAGTAAACGAGCAAACGGTGAAAGTTGATGAATATACACTACTCAGAGATGCCTATCATGGTAACGGTATATTCAGCTATGGCAAGGGCATACAACAGCATGCAAGGGAAAGCATAGACAATTATATTAAACGTCAATCCTTGGCGTATTATTGGAATTATACAAGGCCAGTGGTGGATGCTACTGTAGATCCGATATTCAAAGATGAAATCAAACGAGAGTACAAGGATAATCCGTTATTCAATTTATTCTTGGAGAACGCAGACCATGCAGGAACACGGTTACAGGAGTATATGAGACGTGTTGCGGTTATGGCTAAACTGTATGGAGTTGTATATATCTTAGTGAATAACACAGAGGATGTGGCTACGACTCTACAGGGGAATATTACGAATGAGAACTATCCATTCGTTACGGAGATATTGCCGAGTGATGTGATGTCGTGGAAGTTGGATGATAACGGAGCAATTCTTGATTTTGTATTCCGCCAAGTTGGAGAGTTTACAGAGGCAGGAAAGCAATACATCTACCATAGATGGGACAGGGAAACATGGTCGACCTATAAGACACTAACTATGAATAGTGATGATGTGATACATCAAGGTGTACATGGATTAGGTGTGGTACCTATCGTACAGTGGTTCGGACGTGCTACACCTTCTAATGTGATTAAACCTCCGAGCGAGTTTATCAGTATTGCACAGACGAATTATTCACTCTATCAATTATGCTCATGGCATACGCAGTTACTAGTAGACCAAGCATTTAGTATTCTGACATTCCCCGATGATGGGAATATGACGGATAATTTGACGATAGGAACGGACAATTTATTGGCATATCCTGCTGAGAGTTCTAAAGCACCTGCTTTTATTTCTCCCGATGCCTCACCTGCTAACATGTTAACTGACCAAATGGACAGACACATTCAAGAGATATATCGAATGAGTGGCATGGATAGTGTAGTGGGGGTTCAGACCGCAAAAAGTGGTGTAGCTAAGCAATGGGACTTTCAACGAATTAATCAACGATTGGCAGACTTTGCCGTACAATGTGAGAGTGCTGAACGAAAGATAGTACAATTATTCGAATTATGGACAGGGGAAACAACGGATTTCACATGTGAGTATCCGAGAGACTTTAGCATTAATGATGTAACGGAATCATTAGGGCAAGCACAATCTGCTATTGATTTGAACCTTGGATCCAATGCGTTTACTGTAGAGGTGGCCAAGAAAGTACTAGAGGCATATATGCCTAATATCGAACCCGATATATACGATACAATCGTGAAAGAGGTTGAGGAAAGTACGGCTCAAGCTAAACAAGATAGCGAGTATAGTAATCTATTGAATCATGCTAGTATGTTGCAAGCATTAGGCGGAGATGATGAGGGCGATGGACAAGACGAGCCAAAAGATAGACACCTTAATTAGTGGGTTTAAAAATGTAGTCGCTTATCTACTGACACAAGGGTTCGATGTGAACAGTGCAATAGACGAGGCATACAAGTTATACCCCGTTATGGATGGCATGAAAGAGTCGATAGCTGATGATATGGTGAAAGCCTTTACAAGCGGTTACATCAATGCAGGTGTGGCGGTAGGGGTCGATACTGGTACTATTCCATATACTAGTGAATCCATATCTACCGCAATGCAAAAGGCGTGGGCGAAAGACAATTTGAACTTATCTACAAGGCTACATACAAGAGGGCAAGTCGTACGTAAGGAAGTAGGCGATATACTCAAGGCTACTATTGGCAAGGGCAACACCAATAAGAAGATAGCTAGCGAATTATTCAACCGAGGTGTGATTGATACGGCTGATTTGCCACAATTCATGGAGCAAGTGGCAAACCTCCCTATAGATACTAGTGCAGAAGAAAAGCGAAAACTGCTAAGAAAAGTACAAAGGCAAGTAAGCAAGCGAACCACCGCAGGACTGAGGGCAGGATATAGTGAAGTCATTAAGGCTGTAGAGAGTGACAATCAAAAAAAGCTAGATAAGGCGATAGAGATTGCCACGGAAGAAAAGACACGATACCATGCCGAGAGGATAGCACGTACAGAGACTGCAAGGGCATATGCTGATGGTCAAGTATCTAGGTACAAGGATGATGATGACATAGTGGCGTTTCAATGGAAACTAGGCACTAGACATCCAGTATTTGATATTTGCGATTTTTACGCAAATGCAGACTTATATGGCATGGGTAAAGGTATTTACCCTAAGGATAAAGCACCAACGTTGCCAGCACATCCGCATTGTATGTGCCGTTTAAAGCCTATCGTTGATGGCATGATTGATAATTCTACACCTAAGGAGAATATCAATGATGGTGGTATGGATCTAATTAAAAGGCTATCAGTGAAAGAACAAGAACGATTGCTAGGTGTATACGGTCGATTGGCAGTACTGGAGGGTAAGGCACGATGGCAAGACCACTTACGAGGGTGGGATGATGAATGGTTTAGAGTGAGAACGCCTAATGTCGATATGTTGAATCAACCTGTTACAAGGGGAGATAGAAAGAAAATAAAGCCAATGAAACATACGATGCATACAGCACCTTATATGGCGGAGAAAACAAAAATCCATGGAGAAATGATTAACCATGTAAATAAATTGCCGGTTGATGATAAATTAAAAAAAGCAATATATGACGAAATACAGACTGGTATTAATGCGGTACAAGGTAAGGATGTAGAGCGAGTTGGAATAATTGATACAAAGACAGGAAAGTTAATATATGAGAAATTAGGGATAGAACATGATGGTAAAGTCCCTATTCATAGCGATTTTTGGGATAGGAAAAATAAAAATTCTACAATAATAATTCACAATCACCCAAATAACACTGGATTTTCAAGAGGTGATATTTATTTATTTTTAAAACGAAATGCTGTAAAAGGTGGCGTTGTATACACAGGATTGGGTGACCTTTATTATGTTGGGGGTTTTAAAGGCAATCGAGATCATCTTGCCAATCTATTTGAGTTTTTGTATAATAAAAACATAAATAGCACACAATTGGAAGCACATGAGGTTGTTGCTTTAGTACTGAAAGAAATGGATAAAAAGAAGGTGTTGAGGTATGTTGAACAAACGAATAAACAATGAAGATAAAATAAAGTACGATTATCTTGATGATTTTAATAATTATCCAGAGAGGTTTTTAACAGAAGAAGAGTGCAGGGAAAGTCAAAAAAGAATTGATGAGACATTTAAACGATTACAAATGGATGAAAAATATCAAGCTGAAATAGAAGAGGCGTTTAAAAAATTTGGATATTAACCACTTACTTAGGTAGGTGGTTTTTTCATGCACAAATTAAGGAGGTACAATGAAAACGTTGTTACTTGCACAAATACTGTTCATATGTTTACAAAATGGTGGATATACAGAAATGCCATATTACATATTGTTTGCACCGCTCTATATAGGCTTAGCAATTGGAGTCTTTGCATTGATATGCGTGGTGTGTGGTGTGGCGTATAAAATAATGAATGAGGTCAAAAAATGATGGGATACATTGCATTTATGCTATATGCCACATGGGGCATTGCATTCATCGTGTTGTTGATGTTGCTATATGCTTGTGTGGTCGAATGGAAAGAAACACGGGCAGACGTCAAACAACGTCAAGAAGAATGTCGATATACACATGAAGCAATAATTAATAAATTAAAAGAATATAATCGGTAATTAGCACTCTAGGTACTAGCCTATGGGTGCTTTTATATTGCCGTTTTGGTATTGTTAGGCGAAAAACAACAAGACAGTATACGTGAGGTGTGGCTCACGAAAAACAAGCGAAACGTGAATTAGAAAGGAGTCAAGACATGACAAAAGAAGAATTAAAAGCACTAGGATTAACGGACGAACAAGCGGATGCAGTGGTTGCAGATTATGGCAAGAATTACGTAAGTAAACCACAATTCAATGCTCAATTGCAATCGTTGAAAGACGAAAAGAAGAAAGTCGAAGAATTAACGGAAATGCAGAACGATTTAAAGACTAAGTTAGAGGGCTTTACATCTGCTGGTGCGAATAGTGGTGCTGATATTGCCAAATTGCAAAATGATTTGAAGAAATTACAGCAACAGTATGAGGACGCAGAGAAAGCAAGACAAGAAGAACAGGATAAACGGGTGCAGTCCGAGATTATGACGCAAGTTGTCGATGCATTGAGTAAACATAACGCAGTAGAACCGAACACCTTAGCACAATTAATCATTCCAAAAGTTACCGTAGGCGAGGACGGGGCATATTCTTATACAGATGATAAGGGCAATGCACATTCTATCGCTGATGGTGCAAAAGCATGGCTTGATGGCAATGCGTGGGCTGTAAAAAGTACGCAAAAAGCAGGTAGTGGTCATAACCGAGGAAATAATGACAGTGGCCAACCTATGGGATTAAGAGCGTCAATTGCGAATGCGATTGGGGTTCAAGAGTAATTTAATTAAAGGAGAACAAACATGGCAGTTACATTAGCTGAGGCAAAAAAGAATGTGCAAGAAGATTTGCAGATTGGGATTATTGATGAGTTCCGAAAATCCAATTTTTTATGGGATACTTTGACATTTGATGATGTGGTATCTCCTACAGGTGGTGGAGCAACGTTGACATATGCGTATACACGTTTATTGACTCAACCAACGGCATCCTTCCGTGAAATCAATCATGAGTACGAGCCACAAGAAGTGACACGCCAACGTTACACTGCTGATTTAGCGGTATTTGGCGGAGCATTTGAAATCGACCGTATCATTGCTAAAATGGGCGGTATTGTTGATGAAGTGCAGTTACAAATTCAACAAAAGATTAAGGCAGCATCCGCATTATTTAATGACACAGTAATTAATGGCGATTCTGCATTAGGTACACATGCGTTTGATGGGTTAGAGAAAGCATTGAAAGGATCTTCTACAGAAATCAATGCTACAGGGCAAGCAATTGATTTATCTACATCTGACAAAGTAACAGAGAATGCTGTTAAATTCTTAGACCAATTAGACGAATTCTTATCTGCGTTAGATGGTCGCCCAGGTGCATTGATGGGTAATTCTAAATTAATCAACAAAATTAAAGCAGTAGCACGCCGTACATCTATGTATACGCAAACTGCAGATGCATTTGGTCGCCAAGTATCTACGTATGATGGCATTCCATTGATTGACTTAGGAGCAAAAGCAGGCACTAATGATGATGTCATTTCTACTAAAGCAGGCGATGGCACTACATCCTTATATGCAGTACGTTTTGGCTTAGATGGATTCCATGCTATTTCTATGGCGGGTCAAGCACCAGTACGCTCATGGTTGCCAGACTTCAATACAGCTGGAGCTGTGAAACGTGGCGAGGTTGAGATGACGGCAGGTGTTGTATTAAAAGCAACAAAGGCCGCAGGCGTATTACGCAATATTAAAGTTAAATAGGAGGTAACTCATGGCAAAAGTATATGCACCATTAGAAGATTACAACGGTATTTCTGCGTCTGTAGAGTTCATTAATGGCGTAGGTGAGACAGACAATGAAAACTTGCTAGAGTGGTTCGAGGAAAAAGGCTACACAGTAGAACGTGAAGATAAGCCGAAACGTGCTAAGAAAGAAAATGAAGAAGTAGCCGAAGAAGTAGCCGAAGAAGTAGCCGAAGAAGTAGCCGAAGAAGTAGCTGAGGGCAATGAGTAGCGGTAACGCAATATTTCAGAAACGATTACGTCAAGCAATAAAGGCTAGTACAATCGAGGTGCAAGATGAGGCACAGACCAATCATAGGTTTATCAGTCGTACAGGGCAATTAGAGCGTTCTATTGACGTAAAGTTCAATGAAAATAGCGGTATCGTTTACATTGATTCACAATCAGCACCGCATGGGCCATTTGTCCATGATGGAACAGCTCCGCATAGTATATTCCCTAAGAATAAAAAAGCATTGAGATGGGCACCACAAGGAGGCGGTGCCTTTCAATTTGCAAGGGTAGTACATCATCCCGGCACTAAATCTGATCCATTCTTATTTAATGCGTTGAAAAATAAAAAGGATGATATACGTAATATCTTTGCGAAGTACACGAAAACGGCATTGAAAGAGGTGATTAGCAGTGAACTCAGGGACGAGCACAATTACACCATTAACTTTAGATAAAGACATATACGAAAGCATACGACTAGGCGATGAGTTAGTAGGGCGTGAAGTCTCAGAGGACATTATGACGAAAGCCTATGAATGGTTATTTTATTTTGCAAGCAAATTAGGAGTAGAGCGACAGGACATCGCCTACTCCTTTATTGTGCGTGAATTACTAACCATGTATGCATATCGTGAGGTATGTATCAAAAAGGGTTACGGTGCAATTGGCACACCGTATCGAGGACAAAATGGGGATGACCATTACACGAACAAATCCAAAACATATGACGCACGCATTAAACAGTTAGAGGCAAAACTCACTGCCGAAGATTTAACAGGCGACAATATAAGCGGAAAACGGTCGAATTACCGCACGATTCGCATATTTAGGGGGTAATATGTGGTACGAAACATTGACAGCCCTTAAAGGGGCAATAAACGAGGTTAATTCAAATGTTGAAGTAAGCCTTGGAGCAATTCCACCACGACACTTAGATGTGGGAATTGGTGGCCACGTTATCCTTATGCGTGGTGATGAGGCTTTGGGGAATGCTAAGGATACAAAAACTCTTGATGTGACGGTATACCTTGAGGTATGGGTTCGTGAAGATAGTCCGAAGTTAGAAGATGGGTACATTAGTTTATCGGAGTTAGAAACAACGGTAGACAAGGCACTTACTCATTTACGAGAGAGAGTAACAAAACTAGATAAACACTATTGTGTGTTGGATGAGAAATATCAACTGATGGATCTAGTCGTTGAAAGAAGAATTGGCGATGCTGACAGTATACGACCGTTGGTAGGCAGTCAATATACGATACGGTGCAAGCTGTATTCGTTAATTGATGATTTAGATATTTGGTAATTAAGTAAAGGAGAACAACATGGCTGATGAAACAGTAACAGCAGTAACACCAAAGAAAAAAGCATTAGCACCTACTAAGGCACAAGTCATGCCTACGGTAGGTAAGAATTATTTTATTTATGTAAACACAGGCACGAATGAAACTACAGGGGCAGAATGGTTGCTAGTCGGTGGCCAACGTGGTGGTACATTATCACGTAAAGCAGATTCTATTGACGCATCTCACAAAGGTAGTGGCGGTTGGAAATCCACGTTGCAAGGTTTAAAAGAATGGTCAATTGATTTGGATACATTAGTTATGCCAAACGATGAGGGCTTGCAAGTAATCAATCAAGCATTCCTTGATGACCAACAAATCAATTTAAAATTTGAGTACCCTGATAAGTCCTACGTGACTGGATGGGCATCTATTACAGAATTATCCTTAGAGGCTCCGCATGACGATGTGGCGACTTATAAAGGCTCATTGAATGGTGTAGGGCCATTATCTGATTTAAAACAAGCATAGGAGAGAATGAATGAAAGTATTATCTTGTAACTATTTTGGCAACAACGAAACAATCTATTTTAATGTAAAACGTTTAGCAATGTTAGAAACAGAGATTCATAAGCCTATCATGAGTATGATGTCAACAGGAAATCTATCATTATTCGACATGATTCAGGTATACACCATTGGGATGCAACACATCGACAATGGTAGACGTACGCAAGACTTTTACGAAGAAAAGATTCAAGAGTTGATTGATTCAGAAGAATATGAGTTAACCGACTTTATTCAAACGGCTGTAAAAGTATTGCTTGCGAGTGGCGTATTTGGCAAAAAAGCCTACTACAGTGCATTCCCTAATGAGGTTACACCCACGGTAGAAAAGAAAATCGCTGAGGAAGAGGCAGAAGCCGAATCAAAAAACTAGATAGGGGAGATAACACTCCCCTATCTATATTTGAATGGATAGAACGAGTTAAGCCAATTTGTTACGGATATTTACGAATGAGTCCGAGGGAACTAGATGAACTAGTTCCCTTTGATTTTATAGATTTGGTAGAGGCACACAAGATGGCGACTAAGACGCAGGACGTAAAAGACGCCTATTATGCGTGCATGATTACTAATGTACAAATTGCAAAAGGCAAACACATCAAGGTTCAAGATGTGGTGGAAACGTTCCATCCAGTAACACGAATAGACAGGAAACGAGAAGAACAGCGATTCATTGAAGAATGGACAACCGCAGGAGGTGAGATTTAATGCGTGAAGAAATAAAGGTCATAATTGGTGGTAATAGCGAGGGAGCACAACAAGCGATTGCAGAGGTTGGCAATAAGGCAGAAAGTGTACTAGGAAAACGCATGGGGTCGATAGTCTCAAAAGCCTTTAGTGCGTTACCAATGGCGGGCATGGTCGCAGGTGTTGCATTGGTTGGCCAAGAGGTGCTAGATCTAGGTGCAAAGGCCACTGCTGTTAGTGACAAGTTCGCATCCATCAAGGCACGTATTGATTTAATCAATGATGGCTCACAGTCTACGGCTAGCATTATGGATAAGGTATACCAAGCCTCCGAACGGTCGAGGGGTTCATATACTGACATGTTGGACAGTGTGGCCAAGCTGAATATGTTGGCGAAAGATAGTTTTTCATCCAATGATGAGGCGATACGATTCGTTGAACAGTTGAATATGCAGTTCAAATTGTCGGGTGCTAGTGTAGGCGAAGTATCATCTGCTATGACACAGTTAACGCAAGCGATGGCAGCAGGTCGATTACAAGGTGATGAGTTCAATTCCATCATGGAGAATGCTCCGATGTTGGCTCAAGCTATCTCACAAGAAATGGGCGTCCCTATTGGTCAGTTGAAACAGTTAGGGTCAGAGGGTGCAATTACTGCTGAGGTTATCAAGAATGCATTATTCAATAGTGCAGATGAAACGCAAGCCAAGTTTAATGAAATGCCAATGACATTCCAAGAAGTAGGACAACAATTATCCAATGCGATGTTTCAAGCTTTCCAACCAGTTATGGAAGAATTATCATCAATGACTGCTAGCGAAGATTTCAAAACGGCGATAGATGGCATAGGGATTGCGATACAAGGAATGGCAGTTGTTGCTAGTGGAGCGATTGCTTTATTGAAAGTTGCTTTTAATGGGGTCAAGATAGCAATTAGTGGGCTTGCCTCAGTAATAACAACATCAGCCAAAATTTGGGGAGGCATATTTACAGCACCATCGATTGCTATTAGAACTTATGGGGTATTGGTAGTAGGATTGATGGGGTATTTCGTCGGCGTACGAATTGCGTCAATGGCATTTGCTTCTAGTTTGACGGTGCAGAAAGTCGCAACGATGGCAGTTACTGCTGTTACTAGGGCATATCAAGGAGCCGTTGCATTGTGTAATACAGTCATGACAGCTTTTAGAGCAAGAGTAATTGCTGGAGCAATTGCAACAGGTACAGCATCTACAGCTATGGCATTTGCACGTGGTGTGATGATGGCGTTGCGTGGTAGTATCAGCTTAACAACAATTGCTCAAAAGGCTTTCAATATGGTATTAAAGGCAAATCCAATAGGTATTGTAGTTGCATTGTTGAGTGCTTTAGCGGCCGCTTTTATAGGTCCAAAGATTGCCACCGAAGGATTAGGGGCAACAATGAGTTCTATTTGGAATAGCATTGTGCATACTGTAACATGGGCGATTAATCAGATTATACGATTCATCAATATGCTAACAAGTGCATTGAATAGTGTTGGCGGAGTCATTAGCAAAGTACTCAATGTAGACATTGGTAAAATTGGAGAGATTAGCGAAATATCCGCAGACGATGCCGAGGGATTTGCTAACAAGACTCAAGAAGTATTCGGAGGTATGGCAAGTGCATTCACTGGAGGTGGTGACACTACTACTGCAGAAACCGCAACAGAGAGCGGTGGAGGCGGTAGCGGAGGACACGCAGGCGGTGGAGGCGGTTCTGATAATTCATTACAACAAGCCATCGAGGAGGCTAAACGAGCCCACGAACAAATGACGGATTCATACCGCCAAATGTTCGGCACTAAAGTTGATGAAGTCGAGGCATGGCGAAAGAAAGAACTTGAAGAATTGGACAAATCGAAAGAGCAAAATGCGAATTATAACGAAGATTTGCAAATGCTCAATGAGATGTATGCCAATAAGCGAGAGCAAGCATTGCATGAAGAGGCTAAACGAGTTCGAGAAATCAAAAATAGTATTCGTGATATGGATGTGGCTTTCAATATTAAAATTGCTACTACTGATTCCACTGGATCCGTATCACCATTTGAGAAATTAAACCAACAACACGCTGAGGCAATGCGAGAGATTACAGACCGCTACCAAAAGATGAGTGACGAGTTCGCAGAAATGAACGATAGGGACAAGAAAACGTATCTTGATTCGTTGAAAGAACGAAATGTAGCTTTTGAATTATCTGAAGATGGCAAAATTACATATTCTGAACGAGTTCGCCAAGAGGAATTGGCTCAATTAGAGTTATTCAACAAGAAACGTGAAGAATTGTTGCGTACTGGTGCTGAAACAGAATATGCGATTCAAGAGGCTTTGCGTACTCAAAACTTTGAGGCATTACAAACAGCACTCACTGATGATTATGTGGCACATCAAAACGCATATGAGATGAAGAAAGAACTAATGAACCAATATGTAGAGGCGGTGAAAGAATCGTATTTCTCCCTTGATGAATTGGTGAATAATTCGCTCATGGCAGGTGTTGGCACATTGAAAGATAGCATAGGCGGATTATTGCAAGGCACAATGACATTAACGCAAGCGTTGCAAAATTTAGGCAAGGCAATGATTAAATCCGTAATGGATTATGTAACACAATGGGCATCTGCTCAATTAAAACAAATGATTCTAGGGAAGTCATTGCAAGCACAACAAGCAACGGCAAGTATTGCGTCTGCTCAATCTCAAATACCAATATGGTCAAAGTTAGCACAACAAATGTCGATGGCTACGTTTGGTGCTAGTGCTACGGCAGGCATGACAGCTTATACAACGGCATCCGCAGGAATGGCGGGCATGAGTTCATTCGGTGGTGGCAGTATCTTTAGTGGTCGCTTGGATTTTAGCGGCGGACAGATTCAACCAAAAATGAAGATGGCGACAGGTGGGCTTGCTTATGGTCGAACTTTTGCGGAAATTGGCGAGGGGCAGTATCCCGAGGCCGTATTGCCATTATCTGATACTGTATTCAGTCGATTAGGCGAGGGCATTCGTGAAAACGGCGGAGGTAGCAATATCACATTGAATGTAAGTGCTATTGATGCTCACTCATTCGGTAGTTGGTTAGAACATACAGGTGGTAAAGTGTTAAGACAATTCACGGCTAATACTGAACGTGAATTTGGTACAGAAGTTGGGGTATGGTGATGGAGAAATTGAAGATATTCCCTCAAATTATGTCGTTGGCGTGGAAATCGACAAAAGGGCAAAAGTGGAATACAGTACTCAAAACATCAGGCAGTGGCAAGGGACGGTCAATGACTACATGGCAATTACCACAATGGATAATCACGACATCCTTTGCTCACTTGACGGAAGAGCAGTATAAGCAAGTCATGGGATTCTTTGCGACTGTTAAGGGTGGACACGAGCCATTTCTTTGGTTAGATCCCGAAGATAACAAAGAAAAAGGCGTTAAGTTAGGAACTGGAGCAACTAGAGAATGGCAAGCTATACGAATATGGGGCGATTATATTGAACCTATCTACCACATCAAAGACGTCAAGCTGTATGTGAATGGCGTAGAACACTCATGCGAGGTAGATAATGGCTTAATTCGACTACATGCAGGCGATGAAATACCGCAAGATGCAACGATAACGGCTGATTATTCTTATTATTGGAAAGTACGACTTTCAGGGGATACATTCACTGCTGAATTAGTCTACAAGAACATTATGAAATCTAAGGAAATGAAATTGGTGACGGTACGATGAAAGAAGTTAGTAATGTTTTAGAGACACATTTGAATACAGAAAAGCATTTCATGTCATGTGATTTGTACGATATTCGCTTAAAGAGTGGAGTATCGTATTACTACGCAGACACTGACAAAGATGTTTCCTACGGTGGCAAAGTGTACCGAGTGGATGGGCCAATTATCACAAGAACTCAAATCAAAACTAGTTCCAAAGTTAGTGTAGACAAATTGACGTTAACCATCCACTCTGCACCAAATGACACCATAGGCGGAGTACCAATCATGACAGTAGCCCACAATGGTGGCTTTGATGGTGCTACAGTTCGCCTTATTCGTGTATTCTTTGGCGATGGTGGCGCGGTTATTGGTGGCTTGAATCTATTTCAAGGACAAGCCGAAGTAAAGAGTGGCGGAGGGTTAACTCTACAATTAGAGGTTAAATCTGTAGTACAAAAGCTCAATACAGAGTGGCCAAACCGTAGATATTACCCTCAATGTCCGTACACCTTATATGATGGCGAATGTGGTGTGAATATTAAGAATTACCACAAGCGAGCCGTAGTAACGCAAGTACCAGACCATAACACGGTAGTATTGAATATTACCCACGATAATGGGTATTACACAGCAGGTGGTATTGAATGGGTAAGCGGTGCATTGGTAGGGCAAACAACGCAGGTAATGAAAGATGATGGATCGAGAATTTATTTTATAACTCCATCAGAGGCTCAACCGTCAGTAGGTGATGAGGCATACATCTATCCAGGTTGCGATAAAACACCTGCCACTTGCAAGAATAAGTTCAATAATTTCAGTAGAAATAGGGCAACGCCTTATGTGCCATTAAAGGAGACAGTACGATGACAAATGGTGAGTTAATAGCAAATGAGGCTATGACGTGGTTATGTACTCCACATGTAGACAATTGTATGGCCAAGAAATACGGAGTCGATTGTGCTCATTTGATGTTAGGCGTATTAATTGGTGCGAACCTAATAGGCGATGACGATATGCACATTGAACACTATTCCAATGAATGGCATTTGCACCGTTCGGAAGATAAGTTCTTGAAGTACATGGATCGAATAGGCTATGAGGTGGATGTTGACGATTTACAAGTAGGCGATTTCATTCTATTTCAATATGGCCGTTGCATTAGTCATGGTGCTATCTATATAGGCGATAACATGGTAGTGCATGCATATGTGGATATGGGTGTGATTATTTCCAATTTAGATGATGTTATATTCTACGATAGCAAGGGCAATAGCCGTATACGCAAGGTTTACAGATATAAGGAGCGTGAATAATGGGCGGTTTATTTGGTCGTGGTGGTGGAATTACTACAAGAACAGACAGAATTTCAGACTTTCAAATTAATAGTGCAAGTTATGGTGAGGTCGTTCCAGTGGTATTAGGTACTACACGATTAAGTGGCAACATCATTCAGTGGGAAGATTTCACCGCACATGAACATCGAACATCACAACGTGTGGGTAAGGGTGGCAAGAAGAAAGCGACTAGTATTTCATATACCTATACAGTGGCGGTAGCTATTGGCTTATGCGAGGGTCCGATAAAACGAATAGGCAAGGTATGGCTCGATAAAGAAACATATCAATACCCTAACGATAAGATAGGTTTAACGGCTTATTTGGGCGAAGTAGGTCAAGCACCGTGGCCGTATGTAGTGAGTAAACATCCCGATAAAGCATTGCCGTATAGTGGATTATGTTATATGGCAGGTGTTGTTGATATGGGTGAACGTGCTAGCTTGCCTACATTCAACTTTGAAATCCAAGGGCAGTTGTTAGAAACTGGTGATGGCATTGATGTCAATCCTGCTGATTATATCGTTCATGTGCTTAAATCTGTAGGGATTGAAGAAACGGCGATAGATGGCATTGAGAATTTCAGAGAGTACTGCAAGCAAGCAGATATTCTGATTAGTTCGCCACCCGAAACCAATACGCAGAAAGCACAGCAAATCGTATCAGATATTGCTGATATCTGTAATTGCTATCTGTTTTGGTCGAATGATAGGCTTAAAATCGTACCATTGGCAGACAAGCCAATTAAAACATGGGAGCCACGGTCACAAATTCAATATGATCTGACAGAAGATGATTTCCTAAGTGGTAGCGATGGGCGACTAGTTGAGTATAAACGCAAATCGAACAGTGAAAGTTATAACACGGCTACTGTTGAGTTCATTAATCGTGCTAATTCGTATGAGAAAGAGGCTGTTACATTCGAGGTATTGGCAGACGTACAACGAAACGGCATGAAACCTGCTCCGAGTTATTCCGCTCACTATATCTATACGAAAGCAAGGGCAATGTATTTAGCAGAGCAATTAGCCATGAAACGACTATATGAACGCAATCAATATTCGTTCAAATTGGATTGGGCGTTTTGTAGGTTGGAACCAGGCGACTTAGTGACATTGACGGAAAGTACATGTGGATTGCATAAGCAAATCGTGGTGATTACTGATGTTCAAGAAGCACAAGACGGCGAATTACAAATTACGGCGATTGGTAAGCCACCTGGCATGTATGCACCGACTAAGTATGATGTGCATGAGAATGAACGACCGTTTGTCGATTATAACAAGCCTGCTCAGTCAATATTGGATGCTACATTCATTCAACCGCCTGCTGATGTGGTAGGGCAAGGGCAAGAATTATGGGTTGGAGTATCCACGCCACAGGAGTGGGGAGGGTGCGAAGTATGGATGAGTGATGATCCGACAGCTAACTTCCAATCTATGGGCATGTTGAATACTACTGCACGAATAGGTAAGCTAGTAAGTCCATTATCTGCTGATGGAAATTCGTGTATTATCCGTATGGTCAATGGCACATTGAAGAGTGGTACACATATTGACGCAGAACGAGGGAATACCGTTTGTTATATTAATGGCGAGTGCTTATCGTACGAAACGGCAACACTTAATGCAGATGGTACTGTAACGTTGAATAACCTTGTTAGAGGGCAATTCAATACGCCTATAGGTAGTCATAGTGCAGGGGATAAGTTAAGCCGTCTTGACGAGGCTTTTATGCGTATTCCATACCGCAAGCAAGATGTAGGCAAGAAAATTTATGCGAAGTTTACATCGCTTAATAATCTAGGTGGCCAACAAGAGGATATTTCACGAGTTAAGCAATACGAGTACACCATACAAGAGTATTTCATTCCAGAGGTAAGCGAGTTTACTTTATCCAATAAATACCGACAATTAGGTGGTAAAGCGATTGCTTACGACTTGGTGGCCAAGTTTATTCCTCCTAACCTTAAAACACTATCCACGGTAGTGGCATGGTATCGTGAACAAGGTACAAGAGAATGGATCTATGGCGGAGATGGCAACGGTCAAATTGTCATTAGCCAATGTGAAGTAGGTAAAACGTATGATGTGAAATTGCAAGTCAAAGATATCAATGGGAATTACTCCAATGGTATTGTGAAGTCGTTACAGATTGCATTGAAGAGTGATAAACCGAATACGCCCGATGGGTTCACTATTCGATTTGCTGAACAAGCGATTTATAATTGGCGAGAGGTCACGAATGCAGATGTAGACTTTTATGAAGTACGATTGAACACCGCAACAGGTAATGATGATGGATTATTGGCAAAAAGTAGCAATACTACTGCTTCTAGCTTGTTACAGAATAGACAAAGTACGGTATATTTGTATGCTCATAATCCAGTGAAAGGGTATTCAGCACCCGCTATGTTGGAATACAATGTACCTAAACCAATAACACCTACAGATGTAACGGTTAAAACAACCATGAATGGGTTAGTCGTTACATATTCTCCTATTCCTAGTGGGGCACATCATGCCAATATTTATGTGAATGAACAACGATACCAATCCACAGCGAATACTATCTTTATACCGATAGAGGCAGGCGTTCATAAGGTCAAAGTCGCTTATGTAGATATATTCGGCGAGGGTGATACAAGTGACGAGCAATTAGCCACAGTCAAGGCGGAAATACCACCCGAATTGATGAAAGCACAGAATGACGCAATAGCTAATATCGATGCAAGGACGAAAGAATTAGATAAGGCAGTACAAGCCATTGATAACAAGGTAGTTCAGACAGTGACAAATGAAGTAACTGGAATGAGTAGCCGTATTACCGCCTTAGATAACTTAATCAATCAGAAAGTACAAGATGTGAATAACAACGTTAATTCACAAATAACGCAATTAACCAATAGTATTGACTTGAAAGTTCAAAATGGTATTAATTCTATCAGTGGCGATACACTTGTTAGTCGTATCAATTTATCGTCAGAGGGTACACGAATTGACGGCAAATTACTCCATGTAACAGGTCGAGCATTATTTGATGATAATATCATAACAAGTAAGATGTTACAGGCTAGTGCTGTTACGGCAGATAAAATCAAGGTAGATTCATTGAGTTCTATCACTGCCAATGTAGGCACGCTGACAGGTGGCACGATTACAGGTAGTACAATCATTGGTACTACTATTCAGAATGCTAGTGGCACGTTTAGTGTATCAAGCGAAGGAGTTATTAAAGGAGCAACGATAGACGCTCAATCGTTTAGAAAATCGGGATTTGAGATTACGGCTTTAAAGGTCGAAAATTATACGTTGAGGCATGGTACTCCTTTGCCTGTGCCAGAAGGATTTAATTTTGAAGATTGTAGATACATTATTTTGAATATTCAACGTTGGGTTGAAGTAAGATACACGAAATATGCAAAAGATGGGTGGGATTTTGCTGAAAGAAATGTCAAAATCAATCCCGATGATAAAGATATTCTTATGACAGGAGCACAGCATGGAATCAAGAGAATCGGGTGGGCAAAACATAGGGGCCACGATACAGACATTACGACTATTCGATGCGGTATAAGTAAAGATAAAATTGTATTTGCTACTGAAACTTACGATGATTTAGCTGGACCATGGCCTGATGGTAGTGGTTTTAAACATTATATACTTAGAGAGGGATTCTTAAATATTATGTGCATTGCTGCGAGGGTGTAAACTATGCACTATCTATTCAACAGTAACGGTGAGTGTGTTATCACCGCCCAATCACCAATCGAACCAATCGATGGATACACTCATGTTGAAAACAACGAGGTGTACAATCCATGGGAAATACGACTGATTGATGGCGTGATAACCAAACAAGAGCCACCAAAGGAAGAACCAAAGGAAGAACCACCACATGAAGAGCCAACGGAAGATAATCCAAAGCTGACACCGTCAGTAGAAGAACTATCGGACAGTGTGGCAGGGTTATATGAATTATTAGCTAACGTTATTCCTCCGACTGAGGAAGAAAGCGAGGGCAAACATGAGTAATGCAAAAGCAGTTTATGATTATGTGAAAGGAAAATGGACAATGAAAGTACAAGAATTTATGATTCCAATTTATGGTTATTTAGTATCTGCAGGGAAATATGCATTAACAAAAAAAGACCGCAAAGAGGGTCAGAAAGTAATTCCAGTAGCTTATGTAGAGGCAGTAGCTGAATGGATTGCTAAACGAGTAGAAGAAGAACAATAACAATTGATGATAGAGGTCGGCACAAGTAGTCGACCTTTTATTGTACAAAGAAAGAGGTAATCAATGTACAGCGGATTAGTACGAGCAAATATTGAACTCTATACAGGCATTGATAACGTGATTGAGTTGACACTAGACGATGGTACAAGTGCGGTTAAATTTGATGGAGGCACATTCACGGCAGTATTTAAGCGACATGTTGATGATAGAACGCCAGTATTGACGGCTAGCATGACGGCTACTGGTAATACAGCAGTGTTGACGTTAACCGCAGAGCAAATGAAAGCAGTAGGTCGCATACCATCACATGGTGCAGTACTGTATTACGACATTGTGCAAGAGGTCGATGGAAAAACCAATGGCATTGCTTTTGGTAGGGCGTACGTAAGGGGTGGCATTCGATGAATAAGGTGACGATACGATACAACAAGCCCTATAGGGTCGTTGTCAATCCACGTGATGATGAGGTGGAATTGATTAACGAGGAAGATGGTGGAACTGGATCCGAATCCAATCCCACATTAGAAGATAGAGATTTTTTGACATTATACATTTTAGAGCGAGGTAATTAATATGAAATTGGTAGAACGAATTACAGCAGTTGTTAAAGAAATCGGTAAAGATATTAAGGCATTAAAAGGGCGTGTATCAACATTAGAAACAAACGGCACAGGCGGTACTGTTGATGAATCTGTAATCACAAACAAGGTAAGTGAAGAAATTGCCAAAGTAGTGGGCGGTGCTCCTGCTACGTTTGATACGTTGAAAGAGATTTCGGACTACATCGAAACAGATAAAACTGGGGCTAGTGCTATGGCTGAAAGTATCAATAATCGATTGCGTTTTGATGAACAACAGACGTTGACAGAAAACCAACAAGCCAACGCATTAGGTGCATTAGGCTTGACGGATACGGACTTTGTATCAGTGTACAATACAGCAGTAAACGGTTAAGAGGTGGCATATGGGAATTATTGAAGAGATTAAACAGCTGGCAACAACAATCGGCACAG
>NZ_RQVN01000013.1 GCF_003992135.1 Veillonella sp. VA142
GTATATGTCTATTTTATTGCAAAAAAAGAATGTTGGCGACTACTCTTATATGAGTAGCCCCAACATTTATTATAGAGCCTAAAAATGAGGAATTGCAATGCTAGTAGAAGAAGCTTGTTTTTATCTGATAAGGAATTTGAGGGTTTGGTTCATAGTATAAATAAGTATATTTTATGTTCGAATAAAGTATGATATGATATAAATAAAAGTTTTAATCTTCTAAGATGCAGAATAAGATTTTTATATACTTTTTCTGCCATCAATTGAATTAGTTTCTTATTGGAGCATACTTATAAATAGGGAGAGACCAGTGTGTATAGTAAGATAATAAAACGATTAATGCGGTCACTGTACTTTTTTGCATTGTGGATATGTTTATGTACGGTGTTGGGGTGTGGCTTTTCAGATAAAAGTAGTGCTGAAACAGACGGCAGATCAGAGGGTACTTCATATCATCTAGAGCAAAATAGAATGTCAATGGAGGAAGCTAGGAATAAATTAAGTGCTATTGAAAAAGATATACAGTTGTTTCCATATGAATCCATATATGTGGGATATCATAATGAGTCCATTGTGAAACAATCCAAACCTGTTCGTGCAGCTAGTATGATTAAAGTATATATATTAGGATATCTATTTGAAGAAATAGAAGCAGGCCATATTGATCTAGGTGAAACTATAGAATTAGAAGAATCCGATAAAGTTGGTGGTGCTGGGATATTATCTGGTTACGCTGTCGGTACAAAATTGACTGTTGATGAATTAGCAAAGTTAATGATTACGGTTAGCGATAACTCTGCAACCAACATACTAATACATCGTCTTGGAATGGGGTCAATCAACCAATACGTCTTAAAAAATGGATTTATAGATACGAAATTACAACGTTATATGATGGATTTAGAAGCTATACGGCAAGGCCGTGAAAATTATACATCGGCTAAAGATTTGGGGAACTGGTTTATGAATTTATTAGAAGGAAAAGGAATGTCAAACTCTTCTAGAGAGAAAATGTTGATGTACTTGTTGGGCCAAACAGATACTGAAACATTTAATGAGGCGTTATCCAATCGGCTTATTGCACATAAAACAGGAGAGCTTGCTGGAGTGTATCATGATGGTGGTATTATCTTTCAGAGCCAAGACTATAAAAAGGGGGAGGCCTATATACTTATAACACTCAGTGATTCTTACGAACTAAGAGAATCGGAAGTGTATCATTTTAAGAATATAGCTAAATATATAGATAGTAGGATATTTGAACGATAAATTTGTATTACTATGTGTGAAAATAGTAGGTGCATCATATGTTAATAATGTTGACATTATATTAAGGAGGAACTATGAAAGTTTGTGGATCATGTCAAGCAACAAATAAAGATACTTCTAAATTTTGTAATTCTTGTGGGACTATCCTAGAGAATACTTGTGAAAAGTGTGGTGAAAGTGTACCATCAACATCACAGTTTTGCCATAATTGTGGTACGGCAATCTCAAATAATCAGAGAGTTAACAATGCTAGTCAAATAATAGAGGGACCTCAAATTATGACAGACTTAAGTGCGCAACAATTAGGGGATTCTAGCGATGTTAAAAATAAAGATGAGTTTCATAAAATATTAAAAGTAGTTGGCCTAGTCTATGCACTCGTAATTGTAGGAATTGTGGGATGGTATTTTTTATCTGATGATATAGAATACTCTGGTTCTAAAATGTCACCAGAAATCACTGCCAATGAGGCAAAGGTTACAGAGAATAATGGACAGGATAAAGCTGTTGAGGCACAGAAAAAACAAGCAAAAAATGCAAAAGAAGCGCAACAAGCAGCAGTCAATCGATTGATGGAGTTTGAATCTGTACTGAAATCTATGGCAGATGATATTAATGCTGGCTCTATTACTCCAGGTATGGCAACTGGTTCATTTAGAACGAATAAAGTTCAACAAATAACAATAGATAATGAAACGTTAAATAAGTTAGATAACGCGAGCCGCACAGGGATTCAAGATATGAATAATCTTCAAAAAGAACGAATGAATGCTATGTTTGACGGATTACGAGGAAATACAAGCCGCTATGCAGATGGTGGTAAGATGTATGATTTGTTCTACTCTAAATTAAACCAATATAAATCTACTTATGGATTGCAATAGGAGGTAAACAGATGAATGTGATAAAGATGATAACTACGGCTACATTGGGAGTATGTTTGTTATTAGTATCTGGTTGCTTTAAAGCAGAACTTGGAACGACTATACGACCAGATGGTTCTATTCATGAACGTATTGAGATGGGAGTAGATCCTGCATTGGCTAATATGTCTCCTAAATTAAGAAAAACATTTGACTCAGAGCGTAAAGAATTTGCTGAAAGTGGATATACTATTAAGGATACAGGAAATAATGGATTTATAGCTGAAAAGGACACTCCTAATATCAAAGTTCTTGTTGAATCTGGAGCAAAATTATTTAATCCTGAAGAAGCTGATAAAGGTGTAAAATATCGTAAAGGATTTTTTTATGATGCTTATAGTTTTGATTTAGTATTACCTAAAGATGAGACTAATAGTAATAGTCAACAATCTAACGAGATGGGAGATAAAATTTTAAGCTCTTCACAAGTACATTACTCATTAAATTTACCTGAACCGCCTATTCGGACAAATTCTCAGGATATATCCAACGAAAATAAAACTTTGCGGTGGAATTTAATTGAGAATGTTATGCATGGAACGCCAATACCTATCCAAGCTGATTTCCTAATCCATCATGAAAAAAACATTAAGTTAGTTCAATACTTAGGAATAGCATTTTCAGTTGGAGCATTGGGCTTATTAGGTATCGGTATATATCGTCGTCAAATTGATGGGAAGCCTTTTCTTATTGCTGGTGGAATTGCATGTGTAGCTATCGCTATTGCAGGTGCAGCCTTATATAATGATTATACACATCCACCAGTATTAACAGATGCGGACCGAATTGTATCAACTAGTTCAAAATAAATATAGTGAAGGCTAGCAGAACTCGGGTTTTGCTGGCTTTTTTATTTATAATCTCCTTAAAGTATGTTACAATTAATAAAATATGGAATTCTTTATAAGGAGAGGTTCGATGAAATTATTTTCTTCATTAGGAAGAGATTTAGGAATAGATATTGGTACCTTTCACACGCACATTTTTGTGGAAGGTCGAGGGGTGGTTGTATCGGAACCATCTATAGTGGCAACGGATGCAAAACAAGAGAATATCGTTACTATTGGAGAAGATGCGCAGCGCTTGTTGTTGCGCAATCCGGAAACATTAGCACCTATGAGTCCTCTTAAAGAGGGCTTTATTGTGGATTATCGCATTGTGTTGTCCATGTTGAAATATTTTATGAACAAAGCGTCCAAGGCGGTTCGTAGATCCCGCGTCGTTATGGCAGTGCCTTGTGGCATAACCGATGTAGAGCGAAGAGCGATGACGGATGCCATCATTCAGGCAGGGGCTCGGGAAGCACATTTATTAGAAAGTCCAGTAGCAGCAGCGATTGGTGCAGGGCTTCCTATTTTTGAGGCTCGAGGCAGTATGGCTGTCGATATCGGTGGTAGTACTACGGATGTTGCTATTGTATCGATGGGTGGTAAAGTGGCAAGTACAACATCACGGATTGGTGGTAATGAATTAAACGAAGCCATTTACCATTATATACGTAGCGAATTTTCTATCATGGTGTCCGATGAAACGGTAGAAAATATTAAACAAACGTTGGGGTGTGCTGCTGCTCCCTCTATTGAAGGGGAATACACCATCGTAGGTCGTCACTCTGAAACAGGACTCACTAAACGTTGTATGATTCGTAAAAGCGAAGTCTATGGAATTTTGCGACAACCGATTGCAGATATGGTAGCGGTTATACGCAGTATTTTGGAGAAAACACCACCTGAATTAGTGGCAGATATTATGGAAAGTGGCATGCTTCTTACTGGAGGTACATCCTTGCTTGAAGGGTTAGACTGCCATATCCAAGAGGAACTAGGCATTCCTGTACGCATTGCAGATACGCCAGGCGATACGGTGGCACTTGGTTTAGGAAGAGCTGCTGCGGATGTACAACGTTTAGAGCGTTTATTAGTGGCTAGTAAATTACGAAAGGGGCGATCTTAATGCAGCAATCTGAACGCAAATGGTTGACTATGATCGTAATCCTTTGTGCCATATTAGGTATTTTTGGATATATGTGGAAACAAAGAACACAAGTGCCAGTGGTGACGGTGACCTTAGAGAACTTAATGGCACCTTTCACTTACGGAGCTAGTCGTTTCTTGTCTGGTATACATACAGGAATATCCGTGATAGATAATGGTATTTTGCGCGTGAAAGACATGTCAGACTTAGAGGTCCGCAATGCTGAGTTAGAACAAAAGCAAGTGGCTTATAATGAATTGGTAGCAGAAAATATTCGATTACGTCAATTGCTGAAATTTCATGGAGAACAACCTCAATTTGCGTTGTTAGCAGCGTCTGTGGTGACGCGTGATAGAGGTGCCTGGACAGATACTTTTACTATTAGCAGAGGCAGTGCAGATGGTGTAGCGACGAATATGGCAGTCATTGCTCCGCGCGGCGTCGTAGGTTTTGTATCTGATGTGTACGAACACTCTGCACGGGTGCAAAGCATATTAGATCCACGGTCAGCAACGGGGGTTATCGTCCAACGCCCTGAGTCTAGAATTGCATCCATTTTGAAAGGCAATGGAAATCGTCCAATGGAACCACAAATGGTGAATATCGCTCTAAATGGTGACGTTCTGAAAGGGGATACCATCGTAACGTCAGGATTTGGTGGCATTTATCCGAAAGGGTTATTATTGGGACATGTGAAAGACATTGTGACCGATGAAGAAGGGTTTGTGAAACATGCTATCATCGACCCTACAGTGGACTTTCAAAGTTTAGAAGAAGTATTCGTGATTGTGTCATCATCTATTGCACGACCAGAAGCGCCAAAATTAGAGCCAAAATTGATTCCTCGTACACAGCGAGATCAAGTAGAAGGGGCTAAAGGGACGGTGCAACAATGAAGCGATGTGCATGGATATTGATGTTACTAGGCGTTGTTATTACTCAATCTTTAGTGGTGCCTAGATGGTTTCCCTATTCTTGGGCACCGCATCTATTACTAGATATTGCGTTGGTAGTGACCGTACTGAAAGGTCGATCTCATGGTATGATGCTAGCCGTTGTAGGCGGTATTGTGCAAGACGTGATGATTGGCAATTATTTTGGATTACATGTGGTATCCTATGCGATAGTAAGCTATATGTTAGGTGCCATGCAAGGCTCTGTGTATGAAGAACAATGGTATGCTAGTGCTGGGTGGACAGGCTTAGGTGTAGCCTTAGTTATGGTGTTACAAATTGGTTTGTTATGGATTGTACAAGAGCCTATAATAATGACTACGTATATTTGGAATCATGGGATTCCCTCTATAGGGATTGATGCCTTAGTAGGGATTGTGGTGCATAAATTGGTATGGCGCTGGGAAGAAAAAGATGAATACATGTGGTAGAAAGGAGAGACTATGTTAAAAGCATTATATAAAAAGAAAAAAACGACACGCTTTGATGTATTGCTAACCATAGTCGTCATCGTTTTTGCTATTTTGTTAGGACGTGTGTTTTATCTACAAGCCATTGAAGGTGATTATTACCGTGGGAAAGCGGAGGGGAATCGACTCCGGATGCTCTCTATGACGGCTACACGGGGATTAATGTATGATCGAAATGGTCAAATTGTGGTCGGTTCACGACCTGCCTATATGGTGTCTATGTTGCCTACTGGAAAGCAGGCGGATCCAAAAGAGCTAGAGCAATTAGCGTCCTATTTACAAATTCCTGTGAAAATATTGGCAGAAAAAATAGAGGCTCATAAGGGTGGTTATGAACCAATCCGATTAGCCAGTGACGTAACCTTAGACAAGGTGACAAAAATTGAAGAACATCGGCATGAATTACCTGGTATTACTGTAGATGTAGAGCCACTTCGCTATTATCCTCATGATACGATGGCATCCCAATTATTGGGCTATGTAGGGGAAGTCAGTGAAGATGAGCTAGCGGAAGCGAAACAAGCAGAGATAGATGGAACACATATGGGTGGTACCATTGGCCCTGGTACGATTTTAGGACGTTCTGGGCTAGAAAAAATGTACGATTCTGTGTTGCGCGGTGTAGATGGTGGCCGTCAAGTAGAGGTGGATGCCAGTGGACGTCCTGTGGAAGAAGTGGGGCGTAAGCATACCATACCAGGTCGGAATATACATTTAACCATTGACTTGAACCTACAAAAAGTGGCTGAAAAAGCTGTGTATGACCAATTAGCAGCGCTTAGAAAACAAGGTATTCCTGCGAAGGGAGCTGCCGTAGTGGCCCTAGATCCTAATACAGGGGCGGTACTCGCCATGGTGAGTGCACCAGGGTTCAATCCGAATTGGTTTGCCAAAGGGATTACTACGGAACAATGGAATCAGCTGAATACAGATGCCAATCATCCTTTTGAAAATAAAGTAGTCACTGGTGAGTATCCGCCAGGGTCTCCTTTCAAAATTATTACGGGTGCAGCTGCCTTAGAATTGAAAAAGGTAACTCCTAATGAAATGATTTATGACAGTGGTAAACACTGGTTAATTGACAAACGAAATGCGGAGGGGGAAGCCTTAGGCTGGCTCGATTTCAATAAAGCATTGGCGAAGTCAGATAATGTATATTTCTATGAAATGGGAAATCGATTAGGTATTGATAATATCGATAAATATGCTAAAGTATTTGGCCTTGGTGAGAAGACGGGCATCAAGCTATATGATGAAGGCAGTGGTAATATTGCTAGCCCTGAATACAAGCGAAAAGTATTCGATCAAGATTGGTACTTAGGAGAAACCTTTGATGCCGCGATTGGACAGTCTTTCACATTGGTGACTCCCATACAAATGGCGGTGGTTATGTCGGAAATTGCCAATGGAGGGATTCGTTACCAACCGTATGTAGTGAGTCGTATCGACAATGCAGACGGAACGCCGGAAGAGATTTTTGGACCTAAAAAATTAGGGGTCTTGCAAGTATCGAAAGCAGTGATGGATATTGTTCGTAATGGTCTTAGAGACGTAACCTTGGAAGGTGGTACGGCAGGGGAAATTTTTAAAGGCTTGTCCTTAGCCGTAGCCGGTAAAACGGGGACAGCGGAAAATGCTACTGGCCGTGACCATGGTTGGTTCGTTGCCTATGCGCCGTACGACAAGCCTCGTATAGTTGTGGTAGCGCTAGTGGAACAAGGTGGATTTGGTGCTGTATCAGCAGGAGCTATTGTACGCCCTATTTTAGAAGAATACTTTCACATTCCTAAACCAGTCGTAGTTCCTACGAATGATAAGAAAGAAGATGCTAAAAAAGAGGCGAACTCTGAAAAAGAACAAAAGGTAGACTAGGAGTATACTATGTGGCAGAGAATTATACATGAATGGGATTGGATTTTGGTGCTATCCACCATCAGCCTGATTATCATTGGTTGTGTTGTTATTGGCAGTGCTACCCATGTCAATCGAGAAGGATTGCAAATTACAGGATTAGTATCGAAACAATTGCTATTCTTTGGATTAAATATCGTTGCCATTGTAGGTCTGCAATGGCTAGATTACGAGCGCTTGCGTCCCTATGCAAAGTGGATTTATGGCGCTACTATCGTTATGCTCTTGGCAGTTATGGTGGTAGGTACATCGGCACTAGGTGCGCAACGATGGATTCAGATTGGGCCTATTACGATTCAACCATCAGAATTTACGAAGTTGATGATGATTATTAGCTTGGCAAATATGCTGGAAAGTCGAGTAGGAAAGTTAAATACTTTTAAAGAGTTATTGCCAGTATTCTTATTTTTGGGAATCCCTGCCTTGTTGGTATTTAAGCAACCAGATTTGGGAACCTCCTTGGTGTATGTAGCTATATTAGCAGGCATGCTCTTTGTGAGCGGTATTCGTATGCGGTTAGTACAAATTATGGTTGGCACTATGGTAGCACTGTTGCCGTTAAGCTGGTTTGTATTACAAGAGTATCAAAAACAACGGATTATGGTGTTTTTGAATCCTAATGTAGACCCCTTTGGCGCAGGATATCATATTATCCAATCTAAAATTGCCATTGGTTCTGGTTTATTATTTGGTAAAGGGCTCTTTGAAGGAACCCAAAGTCAGTTGAACTTTTTACCGGAAAACCATACGGACTTTATTTTTTCCGTAGTAGGGGAAGAATTAGGTCTTCTAGGTTGTTTTGTGGTCTTAGGATTACTATTGGTAGTTGTGTATCGTAGTTTTCTAATTGCGAAACGATCGGTAGATCCCTTTGGCAGGTTAATTGCCACAGGCATTGGCTCCATGCTGTTATTTGAAGTGTTAGTCAATGTAGGTATGACCACTGGTATTATGCCTGTAACGGGTATTCCATTGCCTTTCATCAGTTACGGTGTAAGTGCGTTAACAACGAATCTATTGAGTATAGGTTTATTATTAAATATAGTGATGCGCCAGAAAAAGCGCATGTTTTAAGTAGTAAAAAAGAGGCTAGTGCCTCTTGGAGGTTGTATGATTCAATTAGATCCATCATGGTTACAACATGTGGAAAAGCCTGCCCGTTATATGGGAGGAGAATGGAATAGTGTTGCTAAGAATCATTCGGAAGTGGATGTGACGATGGCCTTTGCGTTTCCAGATGTGTATGAAGTGAGTATGAGCCATTTAGGCATCAAAATATTATATGGTATAGTCAATGAACGTCCAGATGCGGCGGCAGAGCGTGTATTTGCTCCTTGGCATGATATGGAAGCGGAAATGCGTAATCGAGAGATTCCTTTATTTTCTTTAGAAACGAAAACACCGATTCGTGACTTTGATTTATTGGCATTTACATTGCAATATGAAATGTGCTATACAAACATCATTAATATGTTAGATTTGGCTGGTATTCCTTTTTATGGAAAGGATCGAGACTTGTCATTCCCTCTATTAATCGGTGGGGGGCCTTGCGTATACAATATGGAGCCTATTGCAGATTTCTTTGATGTTGTATCCATTGGCGAATCAGAAGATTGGATTAACGAATTTATTGATTTATATAAAGCTGAGAAAGAAAAAGGATTCCCTGGAGGGAAAGAGGCTTTTCTAAGGAAAGCTGCCCAGATTGAAGGCACCTATATTCCTAGTTTGTATGAACCACAGTATTCAGAATCTGGGGATTTTATAGGAATGAAAGTATTGGCTGAGGAAGCCCCTGCTATAGTAAAAAAGCGGATTGTAGAAGATATGGAGGCTGCTTTCTACCCTACGAAACCTGTGGTGCCATACTTAGATATTGTTCATGACAGAGCGGTACTGGAATTATTTAGAGGGTGTTTGCGAGGCTGTCGTTTCTGCCAAGCAGGTATGTTATATCGACCGGTTCGAGAACGAACTCCAGAAAAACTCGTACAATTGGCCAAAGAGATTATTGCCAATACGGGATATAATGAAATCTCCTTGATGTCTCTAAGTTCTGCGGATTATTCTAAATTGCCAGAATTAGTAGATATGTTGATGGAAGAATTTAAAGATAAACAAGTGAGCGTTAGTTTGCCATCATTACGTATTGATGCATTCTCTATCGATATTGCAAAAAAGGTACAACAAGTGCGTAAAAGTGGCTTAACCTTTGCTCCAGAAGCGGGTTCTCAAAGAATGCGTGATGTTATCAACAAAGGCGTTAGTGAAGAAGACTTGATGGCTGCCTGTGAAAATGCTTTCAAATCTGGCTGGAATACAGTAAAGCTCTATTTCATGATGGGCTTGCCGACAGAAACGGATGAAGACGTAGCAGGTATTGCTGGCTTAGCCTATAAAGTGCTTGATTTACACCGAGAGATTACTGGCAAACGCAATGGTAAGGTGACAGTAAGTTGCTCCTTTTTTGTGCCAAAATCGCATTCTCCATACCAATGGTATGGACAACAAGATGTGGAAGAAATTCATCGTAAGCAAAAGTATTTGAAATCTTTAATTAACAATAGAAATATTTCCTATCACTACCATGATGGCTACACAGGGTATTTAGAAGCTGTCTTTGCTCGTGGTGACAGACGCTTAGCGGCATCCGTTGTAGAAGCCTGGAAATTAGGCTGTAAATTTGATGGATGGACAGAGTTTTTCAATTATGAAGCATGGATGCAGGCTTTCCAAAATACCAATATTGATCCAGAATACTATGCGCGACGGAATCGTGATTTTTCAGAAGCCTTACCATGGGATCATCTTGACGATACGGTAAGTAAAGAGTTTTTACGCCGCGAATGGGACCGTGCGGTGGATGGCACATTGACTTGGGATTGCCGTCGTAAACCATGTAATGGTTGTAATGCGTGTCCAGAGTTGGGCACACCGATTATTGATTATAAGGAGGGTGGACGTGTTGAGAAAGTTACGTTTGGCCTTACGTAAGGGAGAAGAACTTCGCTTTTTATCCCATTTAGATTATGCTTCTGCTATTGAGCGCATGATTCGTCGCAGTGGTATTAAAATGGCTTATTCTGAGGGTTTTAACCCGCATATGAAAATTAGCTTTTCCTCTGCCCTGGCGCTGGGAATTACGGCAAGCGCTGAATATTGTGATATGGATATTCTAGAAGAAGGAACATTAGAAGAGTTAATGAACCGACTTTCAGAAGCAGCACCAAAAGGGTTGGAAGTGCTCGAAGGTCGATTCATGCCAGATACAGTGAAAAAAATGATGGCCATCTGTAACTATGCGGTCTACGAAGTTAAGGGCCCTGTTACAGAAGAGGCAGATTGGGTATCTTTGTTGGAGCCTTTCAACAGTGCAGAAGAAGTGTTGTATGAAAAAGTAACGCCGAAGAAAACAAGAACCATTGATGTGAAACATTTCATTAAGGAACCATTGGTGGCCATAGTGGACAATAGAATGGTAACGATTCGCATGGACATCGGCGTATACCCAGAAGGGACTATGAAGCCTGGGGATATGTGGAAATTAGGCAAAGAACAATACGGCTGGCCTGTAACAGACAGTTATTCTATTCACCGTGAAGCGATTCTGATTGAAACGGATGGGGCTTGTATTACGCCACTAGAAGTGGAATAAGGAGAGATTATGAATCGATTATATGCCAATGTGATGAAAGAGGAAACTCGTCTCGCTATTGTGGATGAGGCAGGGACTTTACAACAGATTATATATGAACGACCACAGCTGTCGAACCGCGTACATCATATGTATAAAGGGGTTGTGAAAAATGTCCTGCCTGGCATGAGTGCAGCCTTCCTTGATATTGGCATTGGTCAAAACGTGTATTTAAACCTACAAAAACAAGGAAAGCAGAAAAAAGTCCATGTAGGGGAAGTATTGCTCGTGCAAATTGTGAAGGACGCTATGCTTGGTAAAAGTGCACGTGTCACTACAGATGTCAGTTTAGCTGGTCACTACATGGTCTTATTGCCTCAAGATCAGCAGATTCATATTTCTAAAAAAATTACAGATCCAGAATTGCGTCAATCTTTGAAAGATATGGCACAACCATATTTAGAGCGGGGTGTAGGATTTATTTTGCGCACCGCAGCTATGGGGGCTAGCCAAGAAGAAATTGCCAGGGATATGGCCTATTTACATCAGACGTGGGAGCATTTACAAAAGCGATATAAGGTGGCCCAAAACGGTACTGAAATCTATGGAGATGCGAACCTATGGTATCGTATTATCCGTGACTATGTAGGACCTACAGTAGGTTCTATTATGGTGGATGAAGCAGCAGCGTATGAAGAGTTGCAGCAACTCTTAGGGGCAGGACGCTTTGGTAAGCCTGTAGAAGTGAGTTTGTGGAATCAGAAGGAAGATATTTTTAAAACACATGGTATTGAAGAACAAATAGATGCCCTCTTAAATCATCGAATTGATTTACCATCTGGTGGTTCTTTACAAATCGACCAAACAGAAGCTCTTACTGTTATCGATGTTAATTCTGCTCATTACAGTGGTAAGAATGAACAAGTGGGGCAGGTGGCGAAGCGTGTTAACCAAGAAGCGGCTCATATGATTGCTCGCCAATTACGATTGCGAAATCTAGGAGGAATCATCATCTGCGATTTCATCGATATGCCTAAACAGGATATGGAAGAACTTGTACAGTTGATGCATCATCTTGTTAAAAAGGATCCCATCAAAACTGTGGTATGTGGTATTACATCCTTAGGTTTGTTGGAATTGACACGGAAACGAGAACGCCAAAGTATTCCATCTATCCTCTTTGACACTTGTTCCAGCTGTGGTGGCACTGGGCATGTACTAAAAGGAGAAACGGTGTATTTGCAAATCTTGCGACGTCTGAGGGAATTGTATCGCTTTGGTCGATTAAAAACGGATGTATCCATTGTGGTGCATCCAGATGTGGGGCAATTCTTTACAAAACAAGTATTAGAATCTTTGCGTACAGAATTACAAAGAATTATACAGATTGAAAATGATGCCACAATGGGACTAGAAGCCTATTCCCTATTAGCCTTAGGTGATGTATAATAATAAAAAAAGTACTAAAAATAATTACAGTTCTCGATTTGAAATGTAATGTTTTAGGAAAAAGTGCTTGGGCGTGCCAAGCACTTTTATTGTTATTTACAGGAGGGACTTGTGTCATACCTTGAAATATTTATTTTATCAGTAGGCCTTGCCATGGATGCCTTTGCAGTTTCTATTTGTAAATCATCGCAGATGAAAGATGATTCTAAGATGAAAAAGATAACACTGGCATTCTTATTTGGTGCTTTTCAGTGTTTGATGCCTATCATAGGGGCAGTTGTAGGAGCTCAGTTTTCAGAGAACTTTGATGAGTGGGACCACTGGGTGATCTTCATTACATTAGGCTATTTGGGCATCAATATGATTCGTGCCTCGCTCAGTGATGAGGAAGAGGATACAGCTTCCGTCGATTGGAAAGAGATGTTGGCATTATCCATTGCTACTAGTATCGATGCTTTGGCCGTAGGGGTTACCATTGCACTCTTGCATGTGGATGTGTATTTTACATCACTTACCATAGGCGTGATCACTTTTTTGGTATGCCTTGTGGGAATATTTAGTGGATATCATATGATAAAAGCTTTCCGTGAAAGAGCAGAAATGGCTGGGGGCGCTATATTGATACTCATTGGAGTGAAAATATTACTACAGCATTTGGGGTATCTACCTTGCTAAATCGTCTCTTGCTGTGCTATGTAGCCTGTGGCATTTTAACTGAATGGTGTAAAGGGAAGATCACGGTATACCCCCTCTCAAACGGTATTTCATAATGTTTGTTCGGGGGCACACCGTGCTCTTCTTGCATTTTTGTGATTTAGGTGATAAAAATGCCACAAGGCTACTACGCACAACTGCGTTCCTCACGGAAGGGATCGCACTCTTCTTGAGGGTATGCAAATTAGCTAGTAAGGGTTGCTACAAGGCTACTACGCGCAACGGCGTTCCTCACGGAGGCAAGGTTATATTTGAGGCGATAATTGATAAAAAGTGCTTGACGGAATGTATTTAGTGATTTATAATAGTTAGGTATTCACTTGGAGAGGTGTCCGAGCGGCTTAAGGAGCATGATTGGAAATCATGTGTGCGGTGATACCGTACCGAGGGTTCAAATCCCTCTCTCTCCGCCAAGGTTTAAAAGCGTTTATGCGTTGCATAGACGCTTTTATTATATCCGTTGTATTTTTTGGGCAAGATAGTATATAATCAACTCAACAAATATTATAGTCCCCATTATAGGGTAAACAAAAAAGGATGGATGCGAATGTCCTTTTTGCTTTCTATTTTCTGTTCTTAAAGAACTCGGTCGATATCTATGAAATAACATAGATTATGGCACCTCAAATATTTTTTGCCTTTATCTTACCCCTCATAAGCAGTCACAAAGCAATTCTTGTATTTTGTGGCAAGATGGTATATAATTGTGGCATAAGGTGTAAAACTCCTCATCATGAGGGTAACAAAAAAGGACGGGTGCGAGCCGTCCTTTTTGTCTTTCTATTTTCTGTTTTTGAAGATCTCAATCAATATGTGAGAAATAACATAAATCATGATACCTTGAAGTACAGGGGCTAGAAAGTTGCCTACTTGTGTGTAAAACTCCTCAAACATGAAAGTCACCTCCTTTCATGATGAAACGAGGACAAATAAAGTATACCACATTTTATACTTGAATGTATGCGAATATTCGCCGTTATTGTGTGTTTATCATAGCCTAGGTATAAACTATAGGGCGACTATGGAAAAGCCCCGTACAGGTGAAATAAGAGGGCTGTTTTTTGTATTGGTAGTGTGATTTTGTCGATGTGATCCATAAAAATAGAAAAACAAAACTAAAAGCCGTACAGCTGATAGCCTTGTTTATGAGGTGATTATATATAGTAGTTTTTGCCCCCTATCTTGCCCCCTGTAGAGGGTGGAAACTGGAAAAGCTAGGAGATAAGCGGTTTTATAGGGTGTATTCCTAATCCTCCGCCAAGGTTTAAAGGCGTTTATGCGTTGCATAGACGCTTTTATTATGTCCGTTGTATTCTGGGAAAAGATAGTATATAATTGTGGCATAAAGATTTAGTTCCCTTTTTTATAGGGTTACACAAAAAAGGACGGTTGCACCCGTCCTTTTTGCGTTATAAAATATCTAGTATCTTACGCAAAAGAATGGTACAATAATTCCGTATGAGGAGGCGTTATATGGATTTTTTATGGTTATTATTTGACGTCATCGGAACGATAGCTTTTGCCATATCGGGAGCTCTTTTGGGGATTCAACGGCGTATGGATATTTTTGGTATACTGATTTTAGCACTGGTCACTGCTATTGGTGGTGGGATTGTACGAGATATTATGGTAGGCCGTATACCGCCAACCTCCTTGCAGACAGGGTTATATATGTCCATCACTTTGATTACCGTAGGAATTGTATTCATTATGTATCGTTATGGTTGGAATCGTTATATTGAAGGTAAGAGTGCGACGAAAGTATATCTTACTGCAGATGCCTTAGGATTAGCATCTTTTACGGTAACAGGAGCTGCGATTGGAATTACCGTAGATTCAAGCAATTTGGTGCTGACGATTGTGCTCGGAGTGATTACTGCTGTTGGAGGTGGTATTTTCCGAGATATTTTAGCACACCGCACGCCGAGTGTATTGAAAGAAGAAGTATATGCGTTGCCAGCCTTATTAGGAGGAATCGCCTACTTTGTAGTGTATGGTATGGGACATCAGATTGTGGCGTCCTATGTAACTTTCCTCATCGTTTTTATCATTCGCATGGTAGCCATTGAGTATCATTGGAATCTACCACGCATTGATAGGATTCATCGATAATCATATTATTTGATAGTATATATGCAGACTAGACTTTCAGTAATATTAAAAGTTTATAAAATACATGCTTGTTACATGTAAAAAAGATGATAAAAGATTATATAATGAATTATATAAAAGATATTTTTGGATGGTATACGAGTTGGGGTGAATGAATACGCATGATTCTCAATTATCCATGCAATACAAATATATTTAGAATATAGAGATATTTTTTGTAAAAGTACTTATACGTAGAAAATAGGATTAACTAAGAAGATAATTAGCGATTATGCTATGTAATAGGAGAGATATTGAATATGAGTAAACAATTATGGTGTCGTAAGTTTGCTGTGATGGCTACAGCTATTGCTACAGCGATACTGAGTCATACAAGTACAGCGGAAGCTACGACTGTGCTGTATGTACCACAAGATGATCGTCCTGTGAGCTTGGCCTATACGGTGGCCACGGCGCAAGATGCAGGGTATACGGTGTTAACACCACCACAATACTATATTTCTGGGCGAAACTTTCAAGGAAATGCAGATGCTATGTGGAAATGGGTGGACGAGAACGCTAGCAAAGCAGATGTGCTTGTTTTAAGCACGGATTCTTTAATTTATGGTGGACTGGTAGATTCTAGAAAGCATAATTTAGAATTGCATACTTTGGAATATCGTGTGCGCCATATCGAGGACTTGCATCAAAAATATCCTAATGTACCAATCTATGCCTTTGGTACGGTGATGCGATCTCCACGTGCTAGTGGAGGTGGTGTTGAGCCGGCCTATTATGATCAATATGGACCGACGATTTTCCGTATTGCCGCCTTACAAGATAAATTAGACAGTCAGAAATTGACGGTAGACGAACAAAAAGAATTGTTTATGTTGCAAGCTACAGTGCCAGTGGAATTTTTACAAGATTGGTTCCACCGTCGTCAAAAAAATATGGAAATCAACCGCCGGCTAATTGATATTACGAAAAAAGGTGTTTTCAAATATTTCGCCTTAGGTCATGATGATACTAGTAGCTTATCCCAATCAGCTATGGAAGGTCGTTATTTACAAAAATATAGTAAAGGACTTTCCCCTACGCAATATGGAAGTTTCCCAGGGGCCGACCAATTAGGTCTATTATTGATTGCTCGTGACCATGTGGACCGCAATCACTTAACACCTACGTTCGAGGTCATCTATCCATTGGGTGGCGGTGGTGAAACAGTGCCACATTATGAGGATCAAAAGGTAGAAAAAACGATTGCCGAACATGTAGTCGCTGTAGGTGGTACGATGCAGACCAAAGGGAAACCATCAGTGTTACTAGCAGTGAATACTCCACTAGGTATGGTCACAGGTGAGTCAGAAGCCTTTGAAAACTTCCCAATGATTTCTAGAAGTACTAATGAATTTTTAGATCATATTCAAGCATCCATGAATCAAGGAGTGCCTGTTAGTATTGCAGATATTGCTTATTCAAATGGTTCGGATAATACATTGGTGTATGGATTGTACCAACGAGATTTACTGTATAAAGTAAGTGCTTATAATGGTTGGAATACGGCAAGTAATACTATTGGTTACGCCATAGCACAAGGTATTTTAGGTGTGCACATGGATGCTCAAAGTCATCGCAATATGTTAACACAACAATACTTGGATAACTGGGCGTATCAAGCGAATATTCGTAAAGATGTGTATCGTATGCAAGATTCCATTCGCACAGATAATGTAAAATATACAGGTACATTAAATGAAGCTTTAGAAAGCTATTTAGGTGAGCGAGTACAAGATTTTGCAGCGACCTATTTAAAATTGGATCCACGCACGGTATCAGCTAGATTCCCATGGGGACGATTGTTTGAAACAGATATTACCGTGTATCGTGAACCAGTTGCTCCTTTACAAAAAGAATTGCGTTTACAACGTGAAGCGGCAGAACGGGCAAGACTAGAAGCAGAAGCTAAAGCAAAGGCAGAAGCAGCGGTAAAAGCTGAAAAAGCAGAGGCAGAAGCTGCAAAAGCGAAACAAGCTCAATAATGTCATGTCATACAAGGAGAGAGGGGCGTAGCCCCTCTTTTTTGGAGGAATTATGAGAAAGCCAGCTATACCGGCTATCACCTATATGCGAGGGCTTTGTATGTTAGGTGTTATCGGTATTCATGTAGGATCCTATGCGTTGGCAAATCCTACGATTAACATACATCTATTAGGATTATTAGAAATTGTATCACGATTTACAGTGCCAGCCTTTTTCTTTCTATCTGCCTTCGGATTGTTTTATCACACATCGGTAGAGGACACATTTTCCTATGCTGATTTTTTGCGTCGCCGTATACAGGTGGTGCTCTATCCATACATTGTGTGGACTATCCTATATACAGCTTATAACGCGGTATTAGCCCATAACGCATGGGGCCTGATGCCACATGTACTAGGGTTGACTCTACTTTTTGGAAATGGTATGTATCACCTGTATTTTTTAGTTATACTTCTTTGGTTTTATGCTTTGATGCCACTTTGGCGATGGGCTTCGCGGTCTATACTGAAAGCACCTATTCTTAGTATGTCAGTCTTGTTTTTGGTGCAGATGGCAGTGAATTATTGGTCCTCTTATATGGCGGGGGCTGTACAGTTTTCTCAAGAATGGTTGCAGTATATCTTTAGCATGCGCCTCAATTATTTTGTAGGATTTTATATATGGATTTTCCTACTAGGCGGACTCCTTGCAGAACGATTTGATGCGATGCTAGAATGGATTGATGCCCATGGTTTTGGTATCACAGTGGGATTTATCCTGTCCTTAGTGGCGATGCTAGGATCCTATTACTATGTGATGGCAGAGTGGGGATATACTCGGTTAGAGGCTATCTATACAGTTCATCAATTGAGCCCTCAAGGGTTGGTATATACAGGGATGGGATGTATTTTTTTTGTATGGGCCTTTACTGTGTCATCTATGAGTGACATTGTGGAAACCTTTTGGACGGAACTGGGAAAATCGTCCTATGGTATTTATTTGGTTCATCCGTTTATGCTGCTTCTCATAGACAAAATATTGCAAATCTCTGGATTGGGGTATACAACTATGTCCGTAGTATTTATGTATGTGAGTGCGGTCATCTTATCATTTGGTGTAACCAAAGGATTAGAGCAGTTGCCGAAACAAGTGCGAGGACGTGTATTGGGAAAATAGATATAGAATTTTACACTTGTCTGTACTATAATGAAGGTAATACTTGATTCGTATGTATACTATGAGGTGTTATTATGAAAGAATTAACATATTTTAATGGCGAGATGGTAGAGTCTGGTGCCAAGGTGGTTAGTCTTGATGATAGAGGATATTGTTTTGGTGATGGTGTATACGAGGTAGTGCGTGTGTATAATAGTCGCGCTTTTGCCTTTTCCTATCATCAAGATCGATTGTATCGTTCTATGCGTGAAATGGATATTCCTGTGCGTATGCCTCCTGATGAGTTGCAAGAGTTGCATGAAATCATGATTGAACAAAGTGAAATTACTGATGGATATATTTATTTACAGATTACTCGAGGGGTAACACCACGTCATCATGCATTTGAGCGTTCTAAATTAGAACCGCAAATGTATATGTTTATTAAACCGATTACAACGGATTTAGGGGCCTTGCAAGAAGGTGTAAAAGCCATTACCTTGCCTGATGAACGGTGGGCTCGTGTAGACATCAAAACACTAAACTTAATTCCTAATATTTTGGCACAAACAAAAGCCGAGAAAAAAGGTGCGTATACTGCTATTTTAGTGCGTGATGGTATTGTTACGGAAGGGGCAACCTCTAATGTATTCGTTATGAAAGATGGTGTATGTTATACGCATCCAGCCAACCATCATATTCTAAAGGGTATCACTCGTCAGTTAGTGGTAACTCGTGTAGCACCAACAGCAGGGATTACGATTATTGAGCGTGAATTTGATGAAGCTTTCCTAAAAGATGCAGACGAAATCTTCTTTACTGATACCATTGGTGGTATTATTCCGATTACAACCTTAAATCGTGAACCTGTTGGTGATGGTAAACCAGGCAAAGCGGCAAAGGTATTAGCTGAACAATTACAACATTTAATGGAAGAAGGGTTAGCATAATGTCAGTCAAAACGATAACAGGCAGTGCTTTACTGTTAGCAATTGCATTGTTAAGCCAAGGATTTCTTCGCATGATTATTCCTATGCATGGATTAGTGCAATTTTTAGTGGGATCTATCGTAGGTGCTTGTACGGCGCTTGCTACATGGCGATATGGCTTGTGGAGTGGATTTCTAATAGCTTGTGTGACGCCAATTATGGCATTTATGCAAGGAATGTTGACGATTCCTTTGTTTGTACCTGTAGTAGCTATTGGTAGTATGTCCTATGCGATTATTGTAAAAGTATTAGGTATAAAACGTGTGTGGATGACTGCCATCACAGGAGCTATCGTAAAAAGTGTAGTTCTTTATGGATTGTTCTTAACATTATTCCAATTGATGCCAGGTATCCCGGAAGCCATGCAAAAAGGAGTATTATTTAGCATGGGGTGGCCACAGTTGGTGACAGGAACTTGTGGTATTTTCTTAGCGGCTTTCATCGTAAAACGTGGTGGCATTCGCATAGAAAAATAAGGATAACTACTGTGTGTCTAGCATGTAAAGAAGAATATTCTCGTATGTAGAGATTTAGTCGACCTACTTATCTAGGGAATAGAGAGGCTGTTATAAAGAGTGAGCACCTCTAAATATAAATATATAGATTTTGACTATAATAAACGATAGGTAAGCAGTATAGTGGGAATTATTGACACCTTGTCTATTCACATTGTACAATTTATGCATACCCAAGAGCTCTTAGGTAACTGAGAGCTCTTATTTTATTTAGTTTGAAAAGGAGAGGATTTCATGATAGAACTTAAACAGATTAAAAAAGTCTATGAAGGTGCTGTCCGCGTGGAAGCCTTGAAAGAAATTAATGTGAGTATACAAGAAGGTGAAATATTTGGTGTTATCGGTCAATCTGGTGCCGGTAAATCCACCTTAATTCGCTGTATCAATATGTTGGAACGCCCTACATCTGGGTCTGTCATTGTGGACGGTGTAGATTTAACAAAGCTGAATACAGCAGAATTACGTGAAGAACGCAAGCACATTGGCATGATTTTCCAACATTTTAATTTACTTTCATCCCGCACGGTGTACGATAATGTGGCATTTCCATTGGAGCTACAAGGATTGTCGAAAGAAGAAATTAGAGAACGAATTCTACCGATTTTGGACATTGTAAAATTGTCGGATCGGTTAGATAACTATCCATCTCAATTGTCCGGTGGTCAAAAACAACGTGTAGGGATTGCCCGCGCCTTAGCTAGCAATCCAAAAGTGTTATTATGTGATGAAGCTACGTCAGCTCTTGACCCACAAACAACAAAATCTATTTTGGCATTGTTAAAAGACATCAATCGTCGATTAAACTTGACCATTGTCTTGATTACTCATGAAATGAATGTTATTAAAGAGATTTGTGATCGTGTAGCTGTTATTGAAGGTGGTACGATTATTGAAGAAGGTCCTGTAGTCGATGTATTTACAGAACCAAAACAAGCTACCACGAAAGAATTTGTATCTGCCATCATCAGTCATGACTTGCCAGAAGATGCCGTTGCTCATTTAACATTGAATGAAACTTGGGTAGAAGGGGCTAATCCGATTGTACGATTGACTTTTAAAGGCAATGTAACAGATGAACCTGTAGTGGCAAGCATTATCCGTAAATTTGATACAGATGTTAGTATTTTGTTTGGCGGTGTAGATTACATTCAAGATATGAACTTTGGTCATCTGATTGTAGAATTAAAAGGGGAGCGCGCTAAATCAGAAGCGGCTATCGACTACTTACATAATTTACCAATTGGAAGCGAGGTGATCGGTTATGTCACAGCAAATCATTAATTTGTTGCTACAAGGTTTCTTAGAAACCGTACAAATGACGGTGATTTCCACTGTAGTAGCCGTTCTATTAGGGGTTCCATTGGGCGTAATTTTAGTCATTACTAGTCGTGGTCATATCATGCAAAATGAAGCGGTAAATAAAGTGCTAGGTGCTATCGTAAACGCTACCCGCTCTATTCCTTTCATCATTTTGATGGTAGCCATCATTCCATTTACTCGATTGGTGGCGGGTACATCCATTGGTACTACAGCAGCTTGTGTACCATTAACATTGGCAGCTATTCCATTTTTAGCGCGTTTAGTAGAAACAGCAATCAAAGAAGTGAATGGTGGCGTTATTGAGGCAGCTCAATCTATGGGAGCTACACCATTGCAAATCATTTGGAAAGTGTTGTTGCCAGAAGCGTTACCAACATTAATCGACAATGTTACCGTGTTAATCGTTAACTTGATTAGCTATTCTGCCATGGCAGGAGCTATCGGTGGTGGCGGTCTAGGGGATATTGCGATCCGTTATGGATACCAACGTTTCCAAGGAGATGTGATGTTAGCCACTATCATCATCTTAATTGTATTAGTACAAGTCATCCAAAGTGTGGGTGACTATTTATCCCGTAAAGTGAATAAAAAATAAAGGAGATACTCATGAAGCGTATTTTAGTAGGCTTATTAGCAATAGCGTCTTTGGTACTATTATTAGCAGGATGCGGTAAAGAAGAAGCGAAACCAGCAGCAGATGCTCCTATTAAAGTGGGTGTTACAGCTGGTCCACATGCAAAAGTTATGGAATTTGTGAAGCAAGAGGCAGCTAAGCAAGGTTTGAACATTGAAATTGTTGAATTTAGTGATTACATTCAACCAAACATTGCCTTAGATCAAAAGGAATTGAACGTAAACTCTTACCAACATCAACCATTTTTGGATAATATGGTAAAAGATAAAGGATTAAAACTTCAATCTATTGGTAAAACAATCTTGTTGCCAATGGGCATTTACTCTAATAAATACAAAGATTTAAAAGATGTACCTAACGGTGCAACTGTGGCAATTCCAAATGACCCAACCAATGGTGGACGTGCATTGTTATTATTGCAACAAGCTGGTTTAATTACATTGAAAGATGGCGGTACTGTTAAATCTTCCGTAGCAGATATTACAGGAAATCCTAAAAACCTAGAAATTCGTGAATTAGAAGCGGCACAAATCGCTCGTTCCTTGAATGATGTAGACGTAGCAGCAGTGAATACGAACTATGCAATCCCTGCAGGTTTGAACCCACAAAAAGATGCAGTTGTAGTGGAAAGTACTGATTCTCCATATGCCAATGTAATAGCAGTCCGTGCTGAAGATGTAAATAATGAAACATATAAAAAATTATTGTCTATTTACCAATCTGAACCAGTACGCAAATTCATTCAAGAAGAATTTAAAGGCTCCATTATCCCAGCGTTTTAATTAAATAGAATTAACAAAGAATTATAAAACAGAGGCTAGTTATTGAAGTATCATCAGCTAGCCTCTGTTTTTTTGTATTAGAATTATGAATTAATGATATATAGATGATATTTCCTATGGTATAATGGTAATGAAATAAAGTACATTCCAAATAAAATTAAGAAGGAGTAGAAGATTGAATCAAAAACTTAAGAATCCAATACATGACCAATTATTTAAGGCTATATTATCATTGGAAACACTAGAAGAATGTTATGAATTTTTTGAAGATATCTGTACCATAGGAGAATTAAAGTCGATTTCTCAACGGTTAGAAGTAGCGAAATTATTAAAAGCTGGTACAGGATATGATCAAATTGTGGAATTAACAGGGGCTAGTACAGCTACTATCAGCCGAGTTAAACGATGCTTAAACTATGGGGCTGATGGATATAATAAAATATTGTCTCGTATTGAAAGATAAGAATGTTGATGAAAGAGTAAGTGCATGTATATAAGAGAGGAGGGCTCAACCTATGGAAGGTGAATTACTCATTGGTATTATATTATTTTTTGCAGGAGCCCTAGCAGGATTTGTGGATTCTATTGTTGGTGGCGGCGGTTTAATTTCCTTACCTGCGTTGCTATTAACCAATATGCCTGTTGCCATGTGTATTGGGACTAATAAATTATCTAGTGTGTTTGGATCAGGCACGGCAATGATTAACTTTGCTAAAAATAAATTGGTCAATTGGGATGGGATTAAATGGATTCTTCCCTTTACCTTACTTGTGTCTATGGTGGGAGCGTATATAGCGGTCTATGTACCATCTACATTTTTGAAGCCAGCTATTATTGTGTTATTATTAGTTGTATTTATTGTGGTACTTACAAAGAAAGATTGGGGTGCTATTTCCCAAGTAGAGCCTAAGCGTGGCTGGAAACTAGTTGCCTATATGTTCGTAGCTATCTTAATTGGTTTATATGATGGATTTTTTGGGCCTGGAACAGGAGTATTTTTGATTTTTTACTTTCTTTTCATGGGCTATGACTTTTTGGGTGCCTCTGGCAATGCAAAAGTACTCAATACAGTCAGCAACTTTGGATCTTTGATGATGTTTATCTATATGGATCAAGTTCATTATGGATATGGACTGGCAGTGGCAGCGGGGCAAATTATTGGAGCTACTACAGGGTCTAAGCTAGCGATGGTAAAAGGAACGGGATTAGTACGCTTTGTGTTCATTGTTATGTCTCTGACCATGCTGATAAAATTAACCTATGATTATTTACTTTCACAGGGCATTATATAATAGGAGTAACTATGCAAAAGTTTAGCGATAACCAGGTGGCATTGATTAGTGGTGGCACATCAGGTATAGGCTTTGCTACAGCAGAATTGTTGCTAAAGCAAGGCTGGTGCGTAGTCATCAATGGTCGCAATGAATGGGATGGACAAGAGGCTGTGGTGAAATTGCGCCGTATTTCCTCGAAAGTGCGATTTGTACAAGGTGATGTGAGTAAGGTTATGAATTGTCGTCGTATTGTAGAAGATACAGTGCGTTTATTTGGCAATTTGAATGCTTTGGTAACGGCAGCAGGCTATTATGAAGAGCGATTGTTAGAGAATGTGGACGAGCAAAACTTTGATGAAATGTTCGGAACGAATGTGAAAGGCACTGTCTTTTTATGCCAAGCTGCAGCGCCGTATTTGAAACAAGTTCATGGTAGCATCGTGACCATCTCAAGTGATGCGGGTTTACAAGGTAATGTGGCATGCACCGTGTACGGAGCATCCAAGGGGGCTGTGGTGAGTTTTACGAAATCACTGTCCTTAGAAATGGCTCCTCATCGAGTTCGCGTTAATTGTGTATGCCCCGGTGATGTAGATACATCATTAGTGGCGAAACAATTAGCTAATGAACCATCTGGTGATGTTGTGAAAGCCAAGGAAGAAATGGCACTTCACTATCCATTAGGGCGTATCGCTCAACCACGAGAAGTAGGGGAAGTTATCGCTTTTTTAATCAGCGAGAAGGCATCATTTGTGACCGGAGCAGCATGGACTGTAGATGGTGGATTAACAAGTTGGTAATTCATGGCGAAATTTGATACAATAAGGGTAATAAGTACATTGTCACTTAAATGTTTTGTGGTAAGTATAGGAGACAAATATGGAACGTTTGGAATATAATAATGCAACACTTGCTCAAGCAACGAATGTACAAGAAGAAGTAGAAATGATTTGCCGTTGGGCAGCGGCACGTGCTGCTGGCATCGCGGCGTTACCAAAATTTAATTATGCAGGTTTGTTGGCTAATGATGTGTACATGGTATCTCGCATTGCTCAAACCTATGGCGTATGCCCAGCCAAAGAAGACATTACAGGATTTTTAGTAGGTCTTGGTGGTAGTGCTGTGGCAGCTTTAGTGTGTACTATTGTACCGACTATGATTCTTCGTGTTCCCGTAGCAGCAGCGATTACTTATGGTGTAGGTAAGATGGCTGCTAAGTGGATTGAAGATGGTATGCCAACTTGTCCTAACTTTGAAGAATATCGCCAACGCTTGGTAGATATCTACGAATATAATAAAGAAACTGTTATTACATTGGCGAATACTCCACTTCGCGATAAACCATTAGGAAATGAGAGTGTAGACTTCTTAGAAGGAGTACATGTATCTGGTAATGATTATTTAGCAAGCGCTAAAGGTTTTGTAAGTTCTTTTGTAGGATCTGACGTGCTAACTAATATTGGTGCTGTAAAAGATTTGGCAGTAGGAGCCGTTTCTATTCTAGCGGCCACAGTTCAGGATGCGCTAGAAAAAAATGGTAACGGAGAATTACTGGATAATGCGCGTCATGCCGCAAAAGGTGTAGGCTCATTGCTTAAAATTTTAGCTACAGAAGCCTTATCTTTAACTGGTGCCGTAGCAGGTACATCAGCATCTAAAGCAAGTGCCTATACGCATGCAGCATACGAAAAAGCAGAAACAGTGCGTCAGTCGATTAACGACTCTTTACAAACTAAAGTAGAACCAGTAATGGAAAAAGCAACCGCAGTCATACAAGATGTAAAAGAGGCAGTAGAGCCAAAATTACAACAAGTAAAAGAGGCCGTTGAACCAAAACTGCAACAAGTAGAAGAAAAAGCTTCTGAATTGACAGCTAAAGCGATTGATCAGGCACAGGAAGCAGTGCAAGACATTCGTGAAAAAGCAGGAGCTGTGAAAGAAACTGCTGTAGAATTAGCGGAACAAACAAAAGAAAAAGCCATCGATTTAGCAGAACAAGCAAAAGATAAGTTCAAACAATAATCAGCGAGGTCATCATTATGAATATTTTAAAACTCCTTAAGTATGGAAAAAACTTTACATCTGATGCCTTTATGTCCACTGTGAATCGCATGGGCCGCAATATTATGTTTGCACGAAAAGCAGTTATGTTATATTATTGTTTACGTGATAAAGACACACCAAAATTTGTGAAAGCTGTCATTGCCGGGGCTTTGGGCTATTTAATTTTGCCTATCGACTTTATTCCAGATAGCGTGCCAGGTCTTGGTTGGGTAGATGATGTAGCTATTTTAGGTATAGCTATGAAAGTAGCCAATCGTTATATCAAAGCTTCTCATAAAGAACAGGCACAAAAATTTGTGCCTATCGGATCAATTGAGTAATGAGTAAAAGGGGCTCCTTGGAGCCTCTTATTGCATAGGAAAGGTAGTATACGATGATTTCTACATCATTGCGTGTCCGATTTTACGAAACGGACATGATGGAGATTGCCCATCATACGAATCATTTACGATGGTTTGAAATGGGGCGAATTGAATATTTCCGCCGTTGTGGCATTAGTCTATGGGACATGATGCAAGAGGGCATCGTATTTCCTATTACAAAAGTGAGCTGTGAATATAAGGAAGTAGCACGGTTTGACGATGTATTGCGGGTAGAATTAACAGTCTCCTCCTTGTCGCGGGCGCAATGTACTTTCACATATCGGATTATCCGTGAAAGTGATAATGCGCTTATTTGCACAGGAGAGACGCAAAATGTATTTACCGCAAAAGAAACGGGCAAAATTATTCGATTACCAGATGTATTTTTCAAATCCATGAAAACCGTAGCAGAGGAGGAGTAGGGAATGACGTCCATACAGAAAGAATTACCTATTGGAGTATTCGACTCTGGCATCGGTGGATTGTCTGTATTATCTGTGCTTACACAAGAGTTTCCAGAAGAAGATTTTATTTACGTCGGAGATAGCGCGAATAATCCAGTGGGAAATAGGTCGATTGAGGAAATTGAAAACATAGCTGCAACCATTGCAGAATTTTTAGTGGCACAGCCTGTGAAGTTGATTGTAATCGCTTGCAATACATTTTCTGTAGTAGCTTTAGATACATTAGCGAAACGATTTACAGTACCTATTGTAGGCATGTCACAAGGCATTCATGATGCACTCCGTATCAAAGTGAAACAAAAACGAAAAGGGCCCTTAGGAATTATGGCTACCGTAGCGACTATTAATAGTCATAAACATATGGATGCGGTGCATAGTTTGAAACCTCATGTAAAAGTGGTGGAACAAGGCTGTAAAGATCTGGCAGCCTGTATTGAGGAAGGCCATTTAGATGACGATTTACTTCGTAGTTGTGCCAAAGAGTATGTACAACCATTAGTAGAAGCAAATGTAGAAGTAGCGATTTTGGGGTGTACCCATTATCCTTTAGTAGAATCCATATTGCGAGATCTGACGGATGATCGAATTTGCTTTGTAGACCCAGCGTGGGAGACATCCGATGCAGTAGGAGCTATTTTGTATGGAGAAGATTTAGAACAGACAAGGGGACGAATAGGAACGATACAAGTTTATGTGACTAGTCACGCAGAACGTGTGACCCCTATTGTACAGGATATTTTCAAGGATACTAGTTTAACAGCTAAGCTCATTACTCTATAGGAGGAAGTATGTATATTTACACATTAATAGATACCCTAGTGTGGATTGCCTGTATCATTGCCATTATTTACATCGCTTATCGCATCTTTGCATGGCGCCAAGGTAATGAAAATATTATCATCATGGTGAAACGCCGTACGCCATTTGTAGTGGAAGACATTAGTTTTGACCAAGTGGTATTATCTACGGATATTCCATTTGTGAACAGAGGAAAACAATATGGTACTATCATGGATATGTTCCCTCGTCATTTATTGCCACAAGAGCAATTTGACAATGTACAAATTCAATCATGGTTGACCGATGCGAAAGCAGAACGTCATGATGGGTATTGGGAAGCATTAGTGTATAAACAAAGACAAGGTAGTACTATTCGCTTGCGAATTGTCATGACTGCTAATAGTGGCAATATTCGTAAAGACTTGGCTGGATTCCCAGATATGCCTATCGATATCTACCATCAAGTAGTAGGCCGTGAGGCATACCGTATTTCAAAAACTAGAATCATTCTAACTGCGGAAGAGTTAGAAGTGGCGATGCGTAAATAGGAGGTACATCATGGCAGAATTAGAACTTTTACCAATCCCTACGCGCATTTTAACGAATAAAGATGATATCGTAGAGGCTATTGTAGAATTTGCAGGACCTTATATTGGACCAGAGGATATTGTGTGTGTAGCAGAATCTGTTGTGGCTATCACTCAAGGGGAGTTCACACGTCCAGAAGATTTGAAAGTATCTTGGCAAGCCAAATTTTTAAATCGCTTTATCCATCCCGATGGATCTATGGCATCTGTATATGGTATGCAAGCAGCTATGGATAAAGAAGGAGAATGGAAAATGATGTTTGCCTTCCTTTGTGGTGCTGTGGCAAAAGTATTTAAAAAGCCGGGGGTGTTTTATCAAATGGCACGTACTGCATCCCTTACTGATGATGTAACCGGTACGATGCCTCCATTTGATAAATGTATCGTATACGGACCAAAACAACCGCATGCAGTAGCGGATGCCATCATGAAAGCCACAGGAGCCTATGGGGCTTGTGTAGCAGATGTAAATGATTTAAAACGAGCTGCTATTTTAGGCCATAGCCGTGGATTAAAACCGCAACAAATCGCACAAATTTTGATTGACAATCCATTCGGTAATGATAGCCAAATGACACCGATTGTTGTGATTAAAAATTATGCCTCTGTGTCTAAACGAAAAGGATAAAATATATTGAAACTAGCTCAATATCACATGTCGTTCATAAAATATAAATATTGTTGATACTTAGGCTTGCAAATTGCGACGTATCAGCGTATACTGAAAGAGAACTTTGGGGAGCCTAATGGCTGAGAGTAAACGAAAGTTTTGACCCATAACCTGATTTGGATAATGCCAACGTAGGATAAGTTTGATTCGTCATACCGAGGACATCCAACAGGATGTCCTTTTTTGTGCTTTTATAGGATGGTGTATCGTATATAAGTATATATGAAAGGTGTATCTAAGTGGATGTACAAGGGGAAGAGAATAGTGAGACGATAGAGTGCTACAGCATGAAGGGGCATACCACCGCGGGTATGGTTTTTCGTGCTGTTTTTTTATACTAGTATGTAGTGAAGGAGCCATGACTAGCGGTTGGCATCATATTAGTTTGAAATAGGTATATAGCAGAAGCCATAGATAGGAGGATACTATGAAAGTTAATGGAAGTACGTATAATTACGAAGGGCAAACGGTGCAAGAAGTACTGGAAGACTTAGCATTTCGCATAGATCGCATTGTGGTGGAATATAATGGTAAAATCCTTTCCAAAGCAGAATGGGAATCCACTCGTGTAAGTGCAGCAGACATAATGGAAGTAGTAACCTTTGTGGGAGGTGGCTAAATGATATCCTTACAAGATAAAAAAGTTCTTCTCATCGGTATCGGTGGAGTCGGTTCTCATGTGGCAGTGGCGTTGTGCCGTGCCGGAATTGGACAATTAGAAATCGTCGATTTTGACGTTGTGGATGAAAGCAATCTAGGTCGTCAATACTACGATGTAAATGATGTAGGGGTATTGAAAGTAGAGGCTATGAAAGGACATCTGAATCGGATGAATCCAAACTGTAATGTTATCGTTCATAATGAATGCCTTACGCCAGAACGTTTATCTGAACTGATTGATGGCTATGACATGGTTGTAGAAGCAGTGGATAAAGCTGTTACAAAAGCATGGATGACAGAAGTCATCTTAACCCATCCCACAGAACCTTTGTTAGTAGGCTGTTCAGGTATGGCAGGTTGGGGCGATAGTAATGGTATTCGCCGTGAACGGAGACATCATCGTTGGTATTTATGCGGTGACGGTGTGAGTGATATCGATTCTATCGGAAAAATTACAGCTGCTCGTGTCATGGTGTGCGCCGGCCATATGGCAAATGCCGTTATTCAACTATTACACGGGGAAGATATTGATTAAGGAGGAACGTATGACACTTTCAGTAAAAGATATGGAAACACAAGATACATGGACCTTAGGGGGACATACATTACAGTCTCGATTTATTTTGGGATCTGGCAAATTTTCCATTGACTTAATCGAGGCTGTCCTAGAAGAAGCGGGGGCAGAAATGATCACCTTAGCATTGCGTCGTGCAGTGGGTGGGGAAGTAGAAAATATCCTAGATGCCATTCCAAAAGATACTATCTTAATCCCTAACACAAGTGGCGCCCGAGATGCGGAAGAAGCGGTGCGCATTGCGAGACTATCCCGAGCTACAGGTTGTGGAGATTTTGTAAAAGTAGAAATCATGAAAGATTCTAAATACTTGTTGCCCCACAATGGAGAGACTATTAAAGCAACGGAGATATTAGCTAATGAAGGATTTGTCGTATTACCGTATATGTATCCAGATTTAGAAGTGGCTCGTGATTTGGTGAATGCTGGGGCCGCTGCAGTGATGCCTTTAGCGGCGCCAATTGGATCTAATCGTGGATTGCAGACAAAGGAATTTATCAAAATTTTAGTGAATGAAATTGATTTACCTATTATCGTAGATGCTGGTATCGGGGCTCCATCTCAAGCAGCAGAAGCGATGGAAATGGGCGTGGCTGCGATTATGGCAAATACGGCTGTAGCTTCTGCGGGTCATATCCGAGGTATGGCGAAGGCCTTTGGATTGGCTATTCAAGCAGGGCGATTAGCATATTTGTCAAAGTTGGGACCAATACTTGAAACAGGTGGCACGGCCTCATCTCCATTGACTGGATTTTTGCGGTAATAGAGGGTGATATTTTACGGTTGGTGACACATAATAGTCCTATGTAAGATATACCTATGAACGGGCAAATGAACCTACGAATTGACACTGAGTCTAAATATATGAAAATTGTCTCAGTGATATTGACAGTATGAGGAAAGGAATAGCGATGTCTAGTACCACCAGATACCATATAGACGATCCCTGTTGGAAGTATCGTCCCCACATGGATCAAATTGAAAGTCCTATTTTAGAAACGGTATTGCGAGAACGTGAGCAATATACATACGACCACTATACAGCAGATGATGTGCGCCGTGTATTGCAAGAAGATACGATTGATATAGAAGGACTGAAAATTTTATTATCTCCTGCTGCAGAGTCTTTTTTAGAGGACTTGGCGAAGAAAGCGAAGGCGGTGCGAACAAGATATTTTGGTAACTCTGTATACTTGTTTACGCCTTTGTATATTTCAAATTATTGTGATAACCTATGCGTGTATTGTGGCTTCAACTGTAAAAATCAGATTCATCGTGCCAAATTAGACGAAGAGGGTATTGAGGAAGAGCTAAAAAATATTGCCAAAACAGGATTGCAAGATATTCTAATTTTGACTGGAGAAAGTGAACGGCATAGTCCGATTTCGTACATTGGTCGAGCTTGTGAATTAGCAAAGAAATACTTCAAAGTAGTAGGCGTAGAGATTTACCCTGCTAATGTAGACGATTATACGTACTTACGAGAATGCGGTTGCGATTATGTAACGGTATTCCAAGAAACGTATAATTGGGAAAACTATAAAACATTGCATTTGTTAGGCAATAAAAGTATCTTTCCATACCGTTTAGAAACGCAGGAACGAGCTTTACGAGGAGGTATGCGTGGGGTAGGACTGGCTGCCTTATTGGGATTGGATGATTTTCGAAAAGATGCCTTTGCCACCGCCTTGCACGCTCATCTCCTACAACGGGCATATCCCCATGGAGAAATTAGTATTTCCTGCCCACGTCTACGCCCTATCGTCAATGATGAGACCATTAATGCAGGGGACGTAGGAGAAGCACAATTATTACAAGTTATTTTGGCGTATAGACTTTTCTTACCTTATGCTAATATTACGATTTCTACCAGAGAAACAGCTAGGTTCCGTAACGGCGTTTTACCATTAGCAGCTACTAAAATGTCAGCAGGTGTTAGCACGGGGATTGGTGAGCATTCCTCAGAAAAAAAACAACAAGAAGAAGGGGATGCACAATTTGAAATCGCTGATAGTAGAACCGTAGCAGAAGCCATGGAAGACGTAAAAGCCTTAGGTATGCAAGTGGTGATGAGTGATTATATCGATGTGCTCTATAAAGAAAAATAACCAATCGATCGATACCTTAGTGTTGATTACGAATCGACAGTTGCTGAAAGATGACATGAGCTTAGTAAGATATGCTGCAGCACTGTCTAGGGGAGTAGAAAGGATTCATGCCTTGAAAGAAGACGATTGGATGAGAAATTATCACAGTCTGTATACATTATGCCGTGACACTGATTTACCCTTTGAGGAGTATCTCCAACTCTGCGATACCATAGGTAGTACCGTAGTATACCATGGAAAGGTCATCACTAACCGAGTACAATTAGAGACTATCTTACACAGACAACCACGAATCCATATGCCTACCAATCTAATACGTCATTGGCAATCCGAACAAGAAGAACTATGGATTACCTTACAACAACATTTTCAGGACATAACTATATGGAGTACCGTCCACAACGAAGGCGATATTAAGTTATTAGCAACCCTAGGAATCCCTAATTTGGAGTACGTCTTAATCAGTCCTATTTTTCCTACACCATGCAAAGAAGGACATCCAGGCATCGGCGTTAGCCGAGGGAAAAAACTGTTACAACAGATCCAAACTGAATATCCTCATGTACAAGGCATTGCTTTGGGAGGTATCCACGAGCACAATTACCAAACGTGTTTACAACATTCTTTCACTGGCGTAGCTATTATGTCTGATTTCATGAAGCAAGTGCATAGAAAAATATAAGCTTAAGAACGCCATACACTTCGGAGCAAATCTCAGTGGAACGTAAATTTGTGGAGAAGTGTATGGCGTTCGCCCTTTACGTTCTAGGCATGAAAGCGGGGAAAGAACGCCATATACAGCGGAGCACTCTCAGTGGAACGTAAATTTGTGGAGAAGTGTATGGCGTTCGCCATTACGTTCTGAGTACCAAAGCGGAGAAAGAACGCCATATACAGCGAAGTTTGCAAAAGCGTCCTCAATCCTGTAAAATAGATAGGTAAAGATCATAAGGAGGAGCTATGTTACTGTCAATTGTTGTTCCCGTATTTAATGAGGAAGATAATATTCAAAAATTTTATACTACAGTCAAAGATGTATTGCAAACTCTTGACTATGACTATGAAATTATTTTTGTCGATGATGGGTCCAGTGATGATAGTGCAGGCATACTACGATATATTGGTAATCAAGATCCAAAAGTAAAAGTGCTGTTGTTGGCAAGAAACTTCGGTCATCAATTAGCCTTGACCTGTGGATTAGATTATGCCCAAGGTGATGCGGTGATTACGATGGATGGAGATATGCAACATCCACCAGAATTGATTCCAGAACTAGTTAAACATTGGGAAGCAGGTGCAGATGTAGTCCGTACCATTCGTGATTCCACAGAAGATGCTAGCTGGGCAAAAGCGTTCACGTCGAAATACTATTACAAATTGCTTAACAAATTAGCCAATGTCCCTATTGTGGAAGGCGGTTCCGATTTCCGTTTGATGAATCGTAAATCCCTGGAAACGTTAAAATCTTTCCGTGAACATGGCAGATTTTTACGGGGTATCGTGGGCGACTTGGGATTTGTGCAACATGAATTTCACTTCGTAGCACCTCCACGTTTTGCAGGGACTTCTAAATTTAGCGTAAAGAAAATGATGCGCTTTGCCTTAGATGGTATTACGGCATTTTCTAGGGTGCCCTTACGCTTAGCTTTATATATCGGTTTGCTATGCGGCTTACTAAGCCTGATTATGATCGGACATATATTATTCGTTCATTTTTTCTCTGATAATGTGATTAGTGGTTGGTCTACGTTAGGAGTGGCTATCTTTTTCCTAGGTGGTGTACAACTTGTAGGGATTGGCATTATAGGAGAGTATGTAGGACGAATTTTTGAAGAGGTCAAACAGCGACCGTTATATTGGGTGAAAGATACCATAAACTGTCAAATACAAGATAAATAATCGTATATAAGAGAGGAGTCCTATGACGAGTAAAAAGAAACAATACCTTGCCATTGCTCTATTTTTAGGTTTTCTAGGTACTAATGTACAAGGGGCTTATCAATATGGTGATGCAGGCAATGAAATTCTTGGTATTCAAAAGAAACTCATCGCTGCTGGTTATAAAGCTAGAGAAACCAGCGAATATGATGCAAACACAAAGTGGGCTGTCAGATTATTCCAAAAAGATAATGGACTAACAGTAGATGGTATACTAGGGGCAGAGACCTATAAAAAATTGATGGGTAAACCCTTACCAACGGTGACAAAAACAGTGTCTAAAAAGAAAACAATTTCTGAAAAGGATGCTGTAGTACTAGCTCGTGCGAATTCAAGTAGACAGGAAGAATCTTCAGCTATCACGTCTACGTTGAAACATAAATTAAGCAAAACGTCTGCTCCAGGAGGATTGACTTTCAAAAAGAAAGGTAAATCATACAAGGGACTAGACATTGGACATCAACCAGTGTCTGGCAATGTAAAAGAGGTTCTGACATATGCTAACACCTTCACTGGGGTACCTTATAAATTTGGAGGTACTACACCGGCAGGTTTTGATTGCTCTGGATACATACGCTATGTATTTCAAAAAATAGGCTTTGATATGCCACGCCAAGCTGACGAACAGTATACAGTAGGTAAAAAGGTAGAAAAAAGTAACCTACAGCCAGGTGATTTAGTATTCTTTGAAACCTATGAACCGGGTATTTCTCATTCTGGTATTTATATCGGAGATGGACAATTCATCAGTGCCACATCTAGTAGTGGAGTAGCTATAGCCGATATTGATGACAGCTATTGGGGACCACGTTACAGAGGGGCAAAACGCGTACTATAATACAAAAGCTGTAATGATGATGTCATTACAGCTTTTGCCATATATACGATAAGTTGAAGCATGAAGGAGTTGACTATAATGCATGCAGGCATTCATATACAAGATGTACAATTTTCCTATGGAACGCAGCCGGTTATTCATAATATGACAATCACCATTCCCAAGGGTGAATTCGTATTAGTAGTAGGACCGAATGGATCTGGTAAAACCACTTGGCTTCGTATGGTGGCAGGATTATTGGAACCTACCTCTGGGCACTTATGCTTAGATGGGATTAGTCCAAAAGAGGCACAAATGAAGGGACTTATTCACCTAGTGCCACAAATTTATAATAAGAATGCAGCCCAATTTCCAGCGACTGTAGAAGAAGTTGTGGGACTCGCTTTATTTCATGTGCCGAAACAAGATCAAAAGAGTCGTATCGTAGACGCTTTGGAATTGGTGGGCATGCAAGATTTCTTGAAACGCCGAATTGGAGAACTCAGTGGTGGTCAACAGCAACGTGTTATGTTAGCCCAAGCCTTAGCACGGAAACCGAACTATATTTTGTTGGATGAACCCACAAGTGGTATCGATTACGAAACAAGTAAGAAAATTTATGAGGTATTGCGTTCCTTGCAACAAGAAAACATTACTGTTATCATGGTCACCCATGATGTGACAGAAGCTATGGAAGTGGCAGATACAATTTTATGTGTGGATGGACATGCTTGTTACTATGGACCTTGTAAAGGCTTTATGGAAAGTCATCAGGGCTCTCGTTTGGCATGGCATATAGGAGGTTAAGATGGACATTTTATCCTATACATTTATGCAACGTGCCTTTTTAGCAGGGCTCATCGTGGCGCTTATGTGCCCCTTAATCGGTATGTTCATCGTTATCAAACGACAATCCATGCTCGGAGATGGCTTAGGGCATATTGCCTTCGCTGGTGTTACAGGTGCATCCCTATTGAAAGTCTATCCTCCATTAGGTGCGGTAGTCTTGACTGTGCTGTCCGCCATGGGTATAGAATTAGTACGTCGCTATCAAAAACAATATGCAGATATGATTATGGCATTATTCTTTTACGGTGGATTATCCTTAGCCATCGTATTCTCCACAATGGTAAAAATGCCGAGTACGGGTCTATTGAACTTCTTATTTGGCAGTATTCTAACGGTGACTATGACAGATATTTATGGTATCGGTGCGGTAGCTGTCGTAGTAGGTATTATCATGAAATTTGTGTATCACTCCTTAATGCTTACCTCCTTTGACGAGGAAATTGCTCGTACAGTGGGTATCAATGTGAATCGTGTGAATATGATCTTTGCCATCTTAACAGCCCTTGTAGTTGTTATGGGAATGACCGTAGTAGGGATTCTATTGATCAGTGCGTTGATGATAGTTCCTGTGGCATCTGCTCATTTATGGAAACGAGGATTTAAAAAAACTTGGGGCATTGCCACCGTATATTCAGTGTTATCCGTTGTTGGTGGACTATGTAGCGCCTTTTGGCTAGACTTTGCACCAGGGGGGACGATTGTGCTTACGGCAATTACACTTTATGGTATTACATTTTTAGTGAACTTGGTGAAGTGTAGATAAGATAATATAAAATCAGCATGGAAAGTATCGTAATCATATGTGTCAATGACCTCACCTAAATGCATACTTTCATCAAAATCTGTGGTATAATAAAGATAATAGACAATTTTAGGAGGGAAACCATGACAGGAAATGAATTACGCCAAGCGTATTTGAATTTTTTTGAAAGTAAAGGACATTTAAAACAAGAGAGTTATTCTCTTGTTCCGGATAACGACCCATCTTTGTTATTGATCGGTGCTGGTATGGCGCCGTTGAAACCATTTTTTACGGGTAAATTAGTGCCACCTTGTACACGTATTACGACGAGCCAAAAATCAATTCGTACAGGTGATATTGAAAATGTAGGACGTACAGCACGTCACCATACATTCTTTGAAATGTTGGGTAACTTCTCTTTTGGTGATTATTTCAAAAAAGAAGCCATCCATTGGGCATGGGAATTCTTAACAGAAGTTATCAAATTGGACAAAGAAAAGTTATATGTCACTGTTTACCCAGATGACCAAGAAGCCTACGATACATGGCATAATGAAATTGGCTTACCAGAAAACCACATCAGCCGTTTGGAAGATAACTTCTGGGAAATTGGTGAAGGCCCATGCGGTCCAGATAGTGAAATTTTCTTCGACTTAGGACCAGAACGTGGTTGCGATGATCCAAACTGTGCACCAGGTTGTGATTGCGATCGTTTTCTTGAAATTTGGAACCTTGTATTTACGCAATTCAACCGTACTGCAGAAGGTACGTACGAGCCATTGGCTAAGAAAAACATTGATACTGGCGCTGGTCTAGAGCGTTTGGCATCTGTACTACAAAATAAAGAAAGCAACTTTGAAACAGATTTGATTTTCCCAATCATTGAAGCGACAGCGAAAAAAGCAGGAGTGACATACCATACAGATGCGAATACAGATGTTTCCTTGAAAGTTATCGCTGACCATATTCGTGCTATTGTGGCATTGATTGCAGATGGTGTGTTACCATCTAATGAAGGCCGTGGATACGTGCTTCGTCGCATTTTGCGCCGTGCTGTTCGTCATGGTCGTCTATTAGGTATTCAAGGACCATTTTTGGTACCATTAGTAGATATCGTAGTAGACATTTTGGGCGGTGCCATTTCCAATATTGTGGAGAAACAAGACTTTGTAAAACGAGTGGTGGCAAATGAAGAAGAACGCTTTAACCAAACTTTGGCATCTGGCCTTGATATGTTAAGCCAATTGTTGGACACATTGAAAGCTGATGGTGCTACCACTGTACCTGGTCAAGACGTGTTCAAATTATATGATACTTACGGATTCCCTTGGGAATTGACAGAAGAAATCGCTCACGAAGCAGGTTTCACCATCGACCAAGCTGGTTTTGAAAGTGCCATGAATGAGCAACGTACTCGTGCTCGTGAGGCTCGTGAAGATGTAGATGCAAAAGTGGCAACGCCAGATATTACGCATTTATCCAACGAACATATTTCTGACGATGAAAGCGCTACAGCATCCACCGTATTGTTAATCGGTGAAGGGGCGAAAGCGATCGACCGTGCAGAAGATGGTCAAGATGTGACAATCATCGTAAAAACGACTCCATTCCATGCAGAAGGGGGCGGACAACTAGGTGACACTGGTTTCATCGTAGGGCCATTGGGCAAAGTAGAAGTGCACACAGCGAAAAAATTACCAGAAGGCACTACGTACCATGTAGGGACTGTAGTAGAAGGTAGCATTTCTGTGAATGACGAAGTGACTTTCGAAGTAAATGTAGAACGTCGTCAACATATGGCGCGCAACCATACAGCGACCCATTTATTACATGCTGCACTGCGCTCTGTATTGGGTACACATGTTAACCAAGCCGGTTCTTTGGTAACGCCAGAATACTTGCGGTTTGACTTTACACATTTCTCCCCAGTGACAACAGAAGAATTACAAACAATCACACACATGGTGAATGAACAAATTCTGCGTGCTGTAACATTGGAAGAAGAAATTATGTCTATTGATGTGGCAAAAGCAAAAGGAGCAATGGCATTGTTCGGTGAAAAATATGGTTCCGAAGTACGTGTGATTTCTGTACCAGAATTCTCCATCGAATTATGTGGAGGTTCCCACGTAGAAAATACAGGCTTTATCGGTCAATTCCGAATCATATCTGAAGGCGGTATTGGTTCTGGCGTACGCCGTATCGAAGCGGTGACAGGTAAAGCAGCTCTTGCCTTAGCGCAACAAGAAGAGCACACAGTAAAATCTGTTGCCTCTCTTGTGAAAGCAAAACCCCAAGAAGTAGTAGGTAAAGTACAACAAGTACTTGACCATGCAAAAGCTGTAGAGCGTGAGCTAGATCAAGTAAAAAAAGAGTTGAATAGCGGTAACCTTGATGGTGTCTTAGCAGGCCAATTTACAGTAGGCGATGTAACAGCTGTAGTGACATCTGTACCAGTATCCGATATGGGTGAACTGCGTGATATGGCAGATATGGTTCGTGATAAAATCGGCTCTGGTGTTGTTCTTTTAGGATCAGCTGGTGGCGATAAAGTGAACTTCGTCTGCATGGCTACGAAAGACGTAGTCGGTAAAGGTATCCATTGCGGTAACATCGTAAAAGCAGCAGCCCAAGCGGCTGGTGGTAATGGCGGTGGCCGTCCAGATATGGCGCAAGCTGGTGGTAAAGATCCAGCGGCTATGGACCAAGCCTTAGTAGCAGGTAAAGAAGCCATCCACTCCATGGTTGGATAAGCTCGCAATAGATGAGACTTTCAGTAGAAAACTCATAATAAGGAGGGATTATATGAATCTTTCAGACAAAACAATGGTGATTAAACCGGTACAAACTACGCCGTTAACGCCAGAAGAAGTATTCCAACATGTGTTTCAAGCACTAGTGGAAAAAGGGTATAACCCGATTAGTCAAATCACAGGATATCTCATTTCGGGGGATCCAACGTATATTACAAGTTATAATAATGCGCGGAAAGATATTCGTAGCATCGAACGAGATGAGCTTATTGAAGAACTTGTAAAAGAGTATGTGAAAGCGAAACAATTATAATGCGAATTATGGCACTCGATGTGGGAAGTCGGACGATTGGTGTGGCATGCAGTGATGCGCTGTATATCACAGCGCAAGGCATCGAAACCATTCGTCGAACGTCACACGAAAAAGACTTTCAGCGCATTGCGGAATTAATCCGTGAATACGAGGTAGACACCATTGTAGTGGGAATGCCGAAAAATATGAATGGTACTAAAGGGGAACGGGCTGAAAAAACGGAAGCCTTTGTAGAAAAGATGCAAGAAGTCATCTCTACGCCAGTTGTATTTTGGGATGAACGTTTATCCACTGTGATGGCAGAAAAATCTCTAATTGCTGCTGATGTAAGTCGTAAAAAACGGAAAGAAGTCATTGATAAGATGGCAGCAGTTGTCATTTTACAAGGCTATTTAGATAGTCGTTCATAAGGAGGTTACCATGATCGAACAAGGTTACGAAGGTGAAGTATCTGTAATTGTCATTGAAGACGAAAATGGGGAAGAAATGTACTATGAAGAGGAAATGCTAATTCAACATGATGGAAAAGCATTTGCGATTTTAGTATCTCTTCCTCCAGAAGAAGACACTGAACATGATGAACCAGAAGTGATTATTGCACGCATTGATGAAGAAGAGGGAGAACAAGTTTACGTGGCTCCAACTGATGAAGAATTCGATGCAGTCATTAAATTATACGAAGAAATGGACTAATCGCTAGTAAGGGCTGTAACAGATTGCCGATAGGCAGTGTAGTTACAGCTCTTTTCTGTATAGTGGTAATCATACTTAGAAATAATGAGTACAGTGGAGAATTAAGCGATATGGCAATAGAAGAAAAGAAGAAACAAATTCAGTATGAACTATATATTCCCGCCCAATTTAACGAGGTAATGCGAGAGTCATTAGAAACGCTGATGGAGGATATGTTAGGAGATACAGGAACTGTCCATGAAGGAGAATCGGTGTATAAAGAAAATGGTGTCATTGACCATTGCGTACTTCGCTTTTCCATGGATGAAGGGGATGAATTCGTAGAGGAAATACTCCTCTGTTTGGAAGAAGCAGGTATACCTTATGGTGCTAAGTTATATCAAAATGGAAATGTCATTGCAGAATTAGGTAATTTACATCATATCCATGTTGTGTTGGATGCATCATTAGGAGATGTGAAACAGTTCAAACGGTTGGATACAAAAATTTCTAAGGCTTTGAAAGAAAATAATGTTGTCAGCGATCCCACACTACGTATTCCAGAGGGAGTGGCTATCTTTGCGTATTATGTAGCAGATAAGGACCTTGCGGTGAGCACCATAGAGAAGTATCTTGGTCGCAGTGCGCTAGGAACAGGAGCTACGATTGATGTGGTAGACTCTGGTCTTACGATTCATGAACGGTTTATGACAGATATATATAGCATCTATCGTGGGGTAGTGCCTGATTTGTGGTCTGCGATTAAAAATGGGTGGAAAGGCATCTCTTCCCGAGAGTGGATGCACTTATTGCAACGCTATCCAGACACACCAGAAGGCCTTACCTTCTTGCTTAATATTGTGAATGGTACGTACCAACAGGAATACACATCTATGAAGGTCACATTCCCTATGTTCCTCTACGAAGGCAAACGATTCTACTTGCTGTCAGCACGTCAAATGTTAGAATTTGATCTTCAAGGTCAAGATGTGATGAACATGGATATACTGGGGCCTGATGTAAAACCATCACAAATACGGAGTGCTTCTAAACAGAGAAATTTGTGTCTGTTTGCGACTACTGGGGAAGGGGAAGAGGCATCGCGACTTTACCTTGACTATAATCCGACAAAATCTGGTCATGTAGGACAAGTGCTCTATTACGATGGGGACGCGCATATGCTAGAGGTGTTGGGGCCGTCTTTCAGTCACGCCTTGTTAGAGATTATGGATGAAATGTCTGACAATTTAGCGGATTCCATTCTAGAAAGCGTTATGGAACACATCATGAATTTGAATGTAGAAACATTGGATTTCAACAGCGATGAAAATCAGCTCATGATGAGTACCATGGCTATGCTAGCTGAAAGTACCATGGAAGAAGGCACGAGTCCTACAACCCTTAGAAGTGGATGTATGGGCATAGTATTGTTAGAAAATGCCACCTTTGATGTGGAGCAATTTAAAAAGGATTTGCTCGCTCAATGGGATATTGTGTCCCTCACAAGTCCAGATGGTATGAAAGCGGGAGCAGCACTGGTTACGAAAGATATGGACTCTGTAGAAAAAGAAGATATGGAGGAAGCACACGTTTTAATTATTGATGACTACAAAGTGATGATAGCACCATTTCCCTTTGCTATGCCGGTAGAAGCAGTAGAAGCTGTAAAAGCAGGGGCGCTGAGGAATTACCTATTTGATAATGGTTTAGAAGTGATTATGAAACATACGGGCTATGTATCAATTGGTGTCGTAGAAGGTACGGGTAATACATTGGAAGAAAGTGTTTTGCTGTCGAAGTTACTTGCAGTGGCAACAGAGCAAACAGGAGCTACTGCTATCTATACGAATGGAGTCCTCTATGAAGCGGACATATACTACAAAGAAACAGAACGCCTACGAGATGATGTGTTGCCTATGGTGAACCTTGTGTGGATTGATATCGATTTTGAAGAAGATGGAACCATATCTTTGTATACCAGTGGCATGGAAGAGTTCAACCAATTAAATGTTGAATTCTTGCATTGTCCATGGGATCCAGAGCGTGCCTGGAATTATATCCTTAGCGTGGCGGAATATGTACTGACATCTGGGAAAGAACTAACAGACGGTGATGCTATTGGCAGAACAGAGGAAGAACAACTGACAGTTCATATCGATGAACCAGTCCATGCAGATGGATTGCAAAGTATACAAATTTTCTTTTCTGAAAGTGAAGAAGAATAAATAATGAAAGGGGCTGTCGAATCGTAACAGCCCTTTTTCTGTATGAACGGGATGGTGTCCCTAGGGGTCCCTGTAATTCGGAGTAGGGAGTACTTTCACAGGTCAACCATATAGCATTGGTGAGTGTAGTCCCTAGATTGATCTATGCTATATAGAAAAATTGCTATATATATACTAAAAATGGTATAATATAGTATTCATTGAAAAGGAGATTGCTGTGAAACAATATGTAAAATACATCTACGGATGTGTAGCGATTCTGTTAGTGACCGTAGTTGGTGTGCTAGCAGGTATGTATTATATTCCTTGGACAGGTGGTTCTAAGGAGGATGTAGAAACGGTTGTCATTAGTGAGAACCAAACGGGGGCAGAAATTGGGGATGTGCTCTATGAAAGAGGCCTCATCACGTCACCTACGATATTCCGTGGAGCTTTGCGTCTGACGGGAACCATGGACAAGCTGCAACATGGGTATTATCAAATTCCTCATCACTCTAGTTTAAGTGAGATTATTGGGTTGCTCCAACAAGGGAGATTGAAAACAGTTAAGCTAACGATTCCAGAAGGATTTACCATCGGTGAAATTGGAAAGCGTATCGAAGAACAAGGTATCGATACGCAGTATGCTTTCATGGAATATGGCAAGACCTATACGCCTTATGAGTACATGGTGGGTACGAAACCGGTTACCTATCGGGTAGAAGGATTCCTATTCCCTAGCACCTATGAGATTCCAGTAGGAAGCAAAGCAGAAGATGTGATGGCTATTATGGCGGATGAAATGAATCGCCAATTGACCCCGAAAATGCGTCAAGATATAGAAGCGCAAGGAATGACTATTTTTGAGTTCATCACCTTAGCATCGTTAGTGGAAAAAGAAGCTAAGTTTGACGAGGATAGACCCATCATTGCGGCAGTATTCCGTCAGCGTTTAAAAACAGGCATGCCTTTGGAGTCTTGTGCTAGTATCCAATATATTCTAGGATATCCAAAACCACTGATTACGATTGAAGATACAAAATTAGAAAGTCCGTACAATACATACCTTCATAAAGGATTACCTCCTGGACCGATTGCGAACCCAGGTATCAAATCGATGGAAGCCGTTTTGTATGCGCCACCAACAGACTATTTATTCTTTGTAGCTGATAAAGAGGGGCATCATCATTTCACAAAAACCTATGAAGAACATTTAAAAATAGTGGATCAAATTTATGAAAATTAAAGAGATTTTAAATGAACAACGCATTTATGCGCTCTTGCATGATGTACCAATTTTAAGAGAATCAGAAGTAGAACTCTTTGAAGACTTAATTGGTTTGTACAAACCGAAACGTGTGCTAGAAGTAGGGACTGCTATCGGATATTCGTCTTTGTTATTGGCAAAGCATATGGACAAAGAAGGACAGCTGATTACCATGGAATTAGACGCTGTGCGCCATGGGATGGCAACTCATTTTATTTCGCAGTCGGAGTACGGGGATAAAATTACATTACTGAAAGGAGATGCCACAGAATTATTAGAAACGGTGGAAGGGCCTTTTGACTTGGTGTTCCTAGACGGTCCTAAAGGGCAGTACTTAAAACAGTTGGAATTAATTGAACCAAAATTAGCTGATGGTGCTGTGGTATTAGCCGATAATGTGTTATTTCGTGGCTATGTACGAGGAGATAAAGAACCACCACGTCGCTTTAAAACCATTGTGAAGCGGTTGCAAGAGTACTTGGCTTATGTAGAACAAAAAGAACACTACAACACCACCATTTACCCTATGGGAGATGGTATGAGTGTTAGTGTATGGAAAGGATAGATTATGACGAAACGACATATGGAATTACTAGCCCCAGCTGGTAATATGGATAAATTAAAAATGGCCATTCGCTACGGTGCAGATGCCGTATATTGTGCAGGCCGTGCTTTTGGCTTGCGTGCCGCTAGCTCTAACTTTGACAATGATCAATTGAAAGAGGCTGTAGAGTTTGTACACAGCCATGGCAAAAAAATCTATGTGACTTGTAATATTATCCCTCACAATGAGGACCTAACAGGCTTAGAAGAGTACTTACAATTCTTGGAAAGTATCAACGTGGATGCTATCATCGTGGCAGATTTGGGGATTTTCTTGCTGGCAAAACGTGTGGCTCCTGGATTAGAGTTGCACGTGAGCACGCAAGCCAATACAACGAACTATTTGACAACAGAGTTCTGGAAAGAACAAGGGGCAGCTCGTGTAGTAGTAGCCCGTGAAGTAAGCATCGAGGACATCAAGACTATGCGCGAAAAAGCAGATATCGAAATTGAAGCCTTCGTTCATGGTGCTATGTGTATTTCTTACTCTGGTCGTTGCTTGTTGAGTAACTATATGACCAACCGTGATGCGAACCGTGGTGCTTGTACACAAGCGTGCCGTTGGAAATACAATTTGGTAGAAGAAAACCGTCCTGGCGAATATTACCCAATCGAAGAAGATGAACATGGTACATACATCTTTAATTCCAAAGATTTATGCTTGTTGAAATATATTCCAGAGCTATACAAAGCAGGCGTAGACAGCTTGAAAATCGAAGGCCGAATGAAGTCTGTACACTATGCAGCAACTGTATCTAAAGTGTATCGGGAAGCTATCGATAAGTTCCTAGAAGAAGGGGACGATTGGTATGTACGGGATGAATGGTATGCAGAATTAGAAAAAATCTCTCACCGTCCATACACAGAAGCCTTTGCCATCGAAAAGCCAGGGGAAGAAGCGCAAAACTATGGGAAATCTTCCAATACGCAAACCCATGATTTCATTGGTCTTGTAGAAGGGTACAATACAGAAGAAGGCTATGCGTACATGGAACAACGCAATAACTTTAAAGTCGGGGAAACAGTAGAATTCTGTCAACCGCATGGGCCATTGGTGAAGCACGTAATTACTCGTATGACTGATGAAGATGGCAATGATATTGACGTGGCAAAACATGCGCAAATGAAATTACGCCTATACATTGATACACCATTAGAAGAATACTCTATGATGCGTCGTGAAACAAAACAAAAATAATTTTGTACTACATAAGGGGAGGGCCAAGATGCAAGAGCAAGAGATTCTTTATGATCCGCAGTATGTGTACTTTCAGATTGAACGACAACATACGAATTATGTAAATCGCATTTTAGAAGGCTATGAATATGTAGGGGTAATGACAACGGTCAATGCAGAGGGGTTGTGTATGGTTCGGACCACAGAATCAACACGTGAGTTAGCAAAACAAATTTTGCAATCCTTACCTATTTCTGTGACTCTCTTGAGGTAAGCAAGTTTTGAAAGAGAGGCACCATATAAGTTGTACTAGTATTACGTATTGGTGAGTAAAGTGGAGAACTAAGAGATATGGCAACAGAAAAAAAGAAACAACAAATCTCGTATGAACTATATATTCCAGCCCAATTTGACGATTCCTGTAGGGCTTCCTTGGAAGTGCTGATAGAACATAAATTAACGGACGTGGGTACTATCCATGAAGGAGAATCCGTGTATAAAGAAAATGGTGAAATTGACCATTGTATACTTCGATTTTCCATGGATGAAGGGGATGAACTAGTAGAGGAAATACTCATTTCTTTGGAAGAACTAGGTATACCGTATGGTGCTAAGTTATATCAAAATGGGAATGTCATTGCAGAATTAGGTAATTTACATCATATTCATGTCGTATTGGATGCCTCTTTAGGGGATGCTAAACAATTTAAACGATTGGATACAAAGATCTCTAGGGCCTTGGAAGAGAATAGTGTTGTCAGCAGCACAACGCTACATATTCCAGAGGGAGTGGCTACCTTTACCTATTATGTGGCGGATAAAGACCTTGCAGTTAGCACTATTGAGAAGTATCTTCGGAGAAGCTCGCTGGGAAAGGGAGCTACTATTGATGTGGTAGACTCCGGTCTTACTATTCATGAACGATATATGACGGATATATCTCGTGTATATCGTGGGTTAGTACCGGATGTATGGAATGTTATCCAAGGTGAGTGGAAAGGGATTTCATCTCAAGAGTGGATGAACCTATTACGGCGATATCCTCACACACCAGAGGGACTTAGTTTCATGCTAAATGTAGTGAATGGCACCTACCAAAAGGAATATACGTCCTTGAAAGTTACATTCCCTATGTTTATGTATGATGATAAACAATTCTATTTATTATCGGCACGTCAAATGTTAGAATTTGATCTTCACGGACAAGAAATAATGAATATGGATATACTAGGTCCTGATACAAAACCATCGCAAGTACGAGCACTTTCTAAACAGAGAGACGTATGTCTTTTTGCAGCTACTGGTGAAGGGGAACAGGCGTCCCGTTTGTACATTGATTATAATCCAACAAAATCTGGTACTGTAGGGCAAGTCATCTATTTTGACGGAGATACAAACACATTGACTTTGTTGGGATCTTCTTTCAGCGAAGCCTTGTTAGTACTTATGAGAGGACAATCCGATAGGGTAGGTGATTACTTAATTGAAAGTATCATACAGAAAACGATGAGCCTAGATATAGATATGGCTGATGTACAAAGTGCAGAGAATCAACTATTGTTTGATGCAATGCGGAATTTGGCGGAAAAAATTCTAGAAGGTACTGGTGGCATTGGACCTATGGTCGGTAAACGTGGCTTTATGGGTATGGTGCTGTTGGACAATGCAGAATTTGATGTGAATCGTTTTAAAAAGGACTTGCTCACTAAATGGGATATTGAGTCCATTACGAGTCCCGAAGGGATGAAAGTTCGTGCAGCCATTGCCACAAAAGATGTAGATTCTGTGGAAGAAGAGGATATGGAAGAAGCACACTTTTTAGTGATTGATGACTATAAAGTAGTGGTGGCACCATTCTCCTTTGCTATGCCGATGGAAGCAGTTATGCAGGGTGCTACACGGAATTACCTTTGGGATGATGCATTGGATGTGGTACTTAATCATACGAGCCATGTGGCAATTAGTATTGTAGAAGGACCTGGTAACCCCTTGGAAGAGGGGATTTTGCTCGCTAAGCTTTTGGCAGTGGCAACGGAGCAAGCTGGAGTTAGTGCCATATATACAAATGGCGTTTTGTACGAAGCTAGTAAGTACCATGAAGAGACGGAACAGTTGCGAGATGATATGCTGCCTATGGCAAATTTAATTTGGGTAGATATGGATTTTGAAGACGATGACACCATTTCCTTATCAACTAGTGGTATGGAATTATTTAAACAATTAAATGTAGAGTTTATACATTGTCCGTGGCATCCAGAGAAAGCTTGGAATTATATACTAAGCGTGGCAGACTATGTCTTGACATCAGATACAACAGTAGAAGATGGTGATTCCGTTGGTCGCAACGATGACGAGCAAATGACAGTTCATATTAATGAGCCGGTCCATGCGGATGGATTGCAAAGTATACAGATTTTCTTTGATGAAAGTGAAGAAGACTAAATACGTGGTACAAGGAAAAAATACGTAAACACATAAATGATAAAGGGGCTTGTAGAATACCAACAGCCCCTTTTGTTGTATCAGCAGTTGTATAGCCTTACGCATATACAAGAGGGATGGGTATTGTTAGTAAGGAGGAAAGCTATTGCCCTTTTATTTGTATTTTAAGTTAGAAAAAAGTTAAATATATTATAAAAAAATACTGTCAAGCACAAATTAATTTGTCATAAAAAATAGCTAAACATAAGCGTAATTAAAAATCAAGATAAATCTACACCATAAATTTG
>NZ_RQVN01000014.1 GCF_003992135.1 Veillonella sp. VA142
CAAGGTTTAAAACGGAAAACGAAATTCGTGAGATTGTAAATACATTAAGTTATCAGCATAAAAATATTAGAAATTTAATAGGAGCTGATGAAGCAGTTAAAGATTTCTTTTTAGAAAAATTACGATGTGAACATCTTAATGTGTATAGAGATGAAGAAAAAGTTAAAGAGTATTTAAAAAAGGCTTATAGCCATATGGGAAATGAGTACTTTTTTGCTATTGGAATAGATAAAAAGGGAAATATTTCAGAGGTTAATGAAATCTCTGTGGGGTCTGCTAGTGTATCAACATGTGATACTAGAAATGTCATACGTACTTTAAATAAGAATGATTTTGTTATTTTAGGTCATAATCATCCAAGCGGTGATCCATCGCCATCACGTGAAGATAATGAAGTTTTAAAAAACTTGACATTCTTGAATGAATACACAAGGGGAAAAATTATAGATAATTATATTGTAGGAGAATATATATATTCATATGCAGATAGAAAGCGGTTAATATTAGAAGCAGTTAAAAAGACACATGGAATTACTAGTGATGATTTAAGCCTTGCCAGTCAATATGATACATTTAAAGAATTTGACCTTAAAGATCCTAAAGAAACGCATATAGCATCTATTGATAATTCAAATAAACAGACAATTTATGAATATTTTGGATGTTCTTCTAAAGATGAACTGTTTAAGAAATTAAGTACTAGAAAGTCTTCAAAAACGAGAGCAGTACTAGATATATATGATGCAGCAAAACCTATAGATACAATTAGTACTCCAGTCGAATGTGTTAAATTTATTGAAACTCATGGATTGTATCCGCAAGAGGATACTAATGTTGTTATACTTTTTAATATTGAACATGATGTGACAGACGTGGCAACATTTAAAACAGAAAAAGAGCTTTTGGAGATATGCTCAAGACCTTGGGGAAATTATAATATCATTATTTCGGAAGATGAAAAAATAGCAAATAAGATGAAAGATCTTATTAATCATTTTCATGTAAATTATGAAACTTTAATTTGTAAATATGATGCAGAAAATAAGGTTATGAATATTGAATCTGATTACTATGGACATACATATCAAGTCAATATCTCAAAAGAAGAAATCTTTGATAGTTTAGAAGAGCGTGTGAATAGGTTGAGTAATATTAGAAATGAAAAATCACTAGAGGGAGCTGATGAGGCTGTTAAAGAGTGTTATTTACATAAATTAAAGTCGGAAACTCTTAATATTCACAAAGATAAGGAAAAAATTAAAGATTACCTATTAAAGGGCTATAAACATATGGGAAATGAGCATTCTTTAGTCATTGGAATAGATAAGAAAGGAAATATTTCAGAGATAAATGAAATCGCCGTGGGATCTGGTAATGTAGCTCCAATTGACTATAGGGCTATTGTAAGAACCTTAAATAGAAATCATTTAGTTATATTAGCACATAATCATCCATCAGGAAGTTTAACACCATCACACGATGATATAAAGCTGACTAAAAATATTATGGAGTTAGCTAATCATACAAGAGGTAAAGTATATGATCATTACATTATTGGAAATCAAGTAAATGAATTTTCTAATGATAGAAGCGTTAGTGAGGATATGAAAAAGAAAATGAAAAACTATCACAAATTCGAGAAGTCAAGAAGCAGATAAAAATAAAAGGAGATACTTATGATTTCTTTACATTTAATTTGGACATCTGACGGAAAAGTTGTATCTGCTAAAGATAAGATTACGATCAAGGAAATCAGAGAATATTACAAGGATAAAGAAAAGTTAGAGGAATTTATTCAATACACAGAAGAAGCTCCTGATATTGCATATATTGATATTGATGGAAAAGTCTTTATTTTGGATAGAGAATAATTTAAATATTTCAAATAATAAAAACATTATAAATAATATTTTTATTGTAAATATTATTTATATTATTTTAAAGGAAAATATATGAAATGCTTAATCTATTGGAATAAAGAAAAAAATATACATGAATTAATTACTGATGAAAGTGAATTTACTCAAGAAGAAATAGAAATTAACGATAAGGTTCTAATTGTTAGAAAATAAAAATTTGCAATTTGTATTATTTTGAAACTGGTATAAGGAGTATATATGCTGTTATATATTGTTGAAAAGCCAAGTGTGGCAAAAGCATTAGCAACATTTTTTAATAATAATGGTGCTAACTATAAAATTAGTCGAGATGAAAAAAGTGGATGTTGGATTGATAAAAAAGCTGGTTCTTCTATTGTTTGGTGTATTGGCCATATGGTTACAAATGCAGAGCCAGAAGAATATGATCCAAAGTATAAGCGTTGGACATTAGAAGATTTGCCAATTGTGCCAGATGAATTTAAAAAAGTTCCATTCTCTAATCGTAAAGCTCAATTTCAATTAATTTTAAAATTAATTGAAGATGCCACAACTATTGTTCATGGTGGAGATCCTGATCGAGAAGGACAAATTATCGTGGATGAATTATTGGAATTAGTAGATACTAGCGGAAAAGAAATTAAGCGGATTTTATTAAATGCTTTAGATGATGCTAGCATTGAAAAAGCCATTACTTCTTTACAGTCTAATTTAGACTATAAAGGGTTGAGTTACGCTGGTGATGTAGCAAGACAAATAGATTGGCTAATTGGAATGAATTTATCACGTTATTTTACGAAGGTTTTCCAAAATGGTGGTTACACTGAAACATTCCCTGTAGGTCGCGTTAAATCACCAGTACTAACAATGATTGTGGAAAGATATTTAGAACATCAGAACTTTAAACCTAAAAAGTTCTTTTATCCAGTATCTAATATCACATATGAAGGAGAATCCATTCCTATTCAACTTAAAGATGTACCTAAATCTGATACAGAAGATGAAGCTGATCAAATTATGCGTAATTGGAGTGCTTTAGGTGAAGCAAGAGTAACGTCTATTGAGATCAAAGAACATAAAGAACAAGTAAAAGAACTATATTCTTTGGACTTCTTAGAGGTAGAAGCCAATCAGAAGCACGGAATCTCTCCTAGTAAAACACTAGAAATCGTGCAAAAGCTATATGAAAAAAAATTCTTAACATATCCTCGTTCCGATTGTCGATTTCTTCCAGAATCTCAATTCAAGGATGCCGTTGATATTGTAGCTGCTATCAATGCTACTGGTTTATTAAAGATTAATATTCCTGTACCAGATACTACGAATATTCCTTATGTATATAACGATACTAAGGTAACAGCCCATCATGCGATTGTTCCTACAAGAGAAATTCCTAACCTAGATGAATTGAAAAAAGAAGAACTATTGATTTATACGCTCATAGTAGAGAAATACGCTTCTATTTTCTTTAAACCATTCACATATAACAAAGAGATCATCACATTTGCAATCGGCGATAAAGAAGCAACAATTTCCATTAAAAATGTCATAGATTATGGCTGGAAATCATTGCAAAAAGTGAAAAAAGAAACTCCTAATGAAGAAGAAAAAGAAACATCAGAAGAAATTAGTGGTACTTTTAATTTTAATGAGGGAGATACCTATTCAGTATCCTATGCCTTAAAAGATGGTATTACAAAAGCTCCTAAATTGTTTACAGAAGGCACATTAATTCGTGCTATGACGAATATAAAATCAGAAAATAAAGAGCTAAACGCTATTATTAAAACAGTTGATGGCTTAGGTACGCCTGCAACAAGGCATGAAATTATAGACGACTTGTTAAAGAAGGGCTATGTTGTATTAGATAATAAACATCAAATGATTCCTAGTAATTCCAGTATGGAACTAGTAAAACATTTACCTGAGAAGTTGAAACGTGCTGATTTTACAGCGGAAATGGAATTAAAATTAGAGGCACTTTCCCAAAGAGGGCGTGACGCTATATTTGAAGAGGCTCAAGATATTGCACTAGATTCTATTCAATACATTATAGATGTCATGGATTCTACGGATACGAAAGCCATTATTAATACAGAACATCCTTGTCCTGCTTGTGGTAATGGGTATTTATTTGAAAAGAGCTATAAAGGCGATGATGGCCAAAAAGTCTATTATTACAAATGTAATAATGAAAATTGTGAGTTCCATAAACAAGGGAAATCTTTTGGTTCAAGAAAAGCTAGACCAGTAATTAAAAAGTGTCCACGATGTGATGCAGGATTTATGGTGGAGAAGCATGGTAAATTTGGTACCTTCTGGGGTTGCTCAAATTATCCTGAATGTAATCATATTATGAAAGAAAAGGAAATGGAATTATAATGAAAAGTTTAACACGAAACTTTTTTGGAAATCTCAAACGTAATACTAAAACAGAAACAACTCCAATTCCAAAAGTAGACCCTGTATCTGGTGACGAAAAAATACAGTATCCATCAAGAGAAATAGCGAAACTAAATACAGAACAAGAAGCTATCCCTAAAGATATGACAGTAACTCCTGATGAAGCACTATCTAAAAGAGATACACTTTTCCAATGTGAAGAAGGAAATACTGGGAAAAATGAATTAAAAGAGTTAGATAAGATGCCAGATAACGAAGAGAGTCAAGAGGATACTTCTAATAAGGAAGAATCATCTAGTACGACACAAGGAAAGGAAGTGGAACTATCTACTGATGAAAAGATGTCTAATGAAAATTCTGGTTTGGATACTAAACCAGATACTCAAAATACTAAAGCAGATGAAGCTAAATCACCTGGAAGAAGCAAAAGCGATTACGAAAAAGATCGTTATGTTAAACAAGTGGAAAGAGAATATCTTAATCAACTTACAGAATTAGCAAAACAAGCCTCTAAACAAGTTTTAAATGAAGCTGTAGATACAATTATTGAAAACCTAATGTATCCAAAGATTCTTAAAAATTTAGATGATGCCTTTGTAGAACTTTCGATTAAGCAAAAGGTGGATGATTTAATAGAAGGAAGAGTAAATGATTATTTATCGAAAGAATTAAACTCAATTCTTCCTGAAATGGTTAATCAAAAAGTACAAGAAGAAGCAGAATCTATTATTTCTAAATATGTAGAAACACAAGTTTCTACTATAACAGAAATGTATTGCAAAAATAAATTTGCAGAGAAATTTGATGAAGAAATAAGAAAATATCTTAATCAGCATCAAGTAGATGTAGATTATCTAGAAAATTATAAACATTTATACATAGATATCTCTAAATTAGTAAAACTCATAGATGATACAAATTTAGAGGAAAGTAAACAAACAGAACTAGAAAATCTATTAAACAACATGTTAGCTAAAGTATTATTTCAACGAGAACGATGGATTAAAAAAGAAGAAAATAAAAAATTAGAGGGTACTGGAACAAATGATGATACTGCTAAAGAAGAAAGTTAAATACATTTTATTACTCCTATCTATATGTACATTCTCTAATTCAAATGCCATGAGTCTTGAAGAATATATTAGTATATATAACCCTCAAGAAGCCGAAAGGATTGCTAACGCTATTATAGATAGCTCTAATCGAAATCATATAGATCCTAAGTTTGTAACCGCTGTATTTGAATTAGAATCTGGGTTCCACAATAATGCTGTATCTAGTGCTGGGGCATTAGGAATTGCACAATTAATGCCTGAAACGGCAGCTTATTTACAAGCCGATCCATACAATATTGAGTCAAATATTGATGGTGGAGTTCGGTATCTAAAAGAAATGAAGGATTTATGGAGCGATAAAGGAATTTATGTTTATAATTACGCACTTGCTAGTTATAACGCAGGTGCTGGGAATTTAGCAAATGGTATTCCAACTTATACCTATGACTATATTAATACAGTTCATGCTTTATATGAAAAAATTGATAGAACAGTTACGGTAGAAAACGTTTCTAACCATAACACTATATATACGAAAAAAATATTATTATCTAAGTTAAAACAACTAAGAGAAAGGAGATCAAAATGAGCATTAATAAAGTATCCGAAGTAAAAGAAACTGTTAAAGATTATGAAATGGCATTAGATGAGACAGAACAAACTATTGATCTTGCAGAACTTGATGAAATGGAAGATGTTTCTGAATATGATGGTAAATAACTATGGCAATCACAAGAACGCTGAGTAAAAATTCTGATAAAAAAGCGGATGTAAACGAGAAAAAATCTGCTAGAAAAATTGTATTGGAAATGCGTAATGAACTAATCAATGATATGTTATATGAATTACGCAATAAAAAAAATGACACATCTCCTTGGCGTAAGGGGTATGTGAAAATGAACTTTACCAATAACATTAGTGGTAAAGATTATAAAGGAATTAACCGATTTCATTTAATGCGTTCGGCTAGAAAAAATGGGTTTAGTGATCATCGTTGGATCACATATAACCAAATGAAAGCAGCTAATGAAGCTAATGGAGAGCCTTTATATATTTTAGAAAAAGGCTCAAAGGCTACCAAAATTGAATTTCATCAATGGATTACACCAGAAGAAGCTAAAGAACGTATGGAGCGACAAAAGGCTAAGGGTGTTGAAGATGAAATGATTGTTAAGCGTGAGGATGGATATTGGGTACATAAATATTACAACGTATTTAATGCTCAACAATTCGTTAGATTTCCAGAATTAGAGCAACTATCAGAAGATGTAAAAAATGCAATGTTAGATAGTGCATTAGAAAATTCTGAAGCACCTATTCATTATGATCAAATGGATAAAAATTATTACATGCCTGCAAAAGATGAAATACATCTTGTTCGGAAAGAATACTGGGAAGATAAACAAAAATTATATGCTACTGCACTTCACGAAATGGCACATTCTACTGGACATTCAAGCAGGTTGAATCGACCTATAGAGAATGAATTTGGCACTAAAGAATACGCATTAGAAGAGCTTAAAGCTGACTTTGCTAGTACGATTCTATTCCAAACTTATGGATTGGAGCAAACAGAAGAGCAAAAGAAGAACTCTTTAGCTTATTTAAAGCATTGGTACAAAATTCTAAAAGAAGATCCGAACCAACTGGTATATGCGATTAAAGATGCTGAAAAAGCTGTTGAATACATCGAAGAACATATGATGAACAAAGAGTTAGTTCAAGAACATTTAGAAAATAAAGCTAATGAAAAAAGGGCATCTAACACTAAAGATTTACCACAAAATCCAATTGATAGAATTGGGGTAAAAATTGAATGGGGAGAATTTCCTACTACAGAAAACAACAAATTATTAATCGGCGGTGCTGCTACTGCCTTTGGTTTAGAAATTGGTAAGGCTATTGGTGGTAAAGAATATGAACGTGATGTTCTATATTCTGGTAAAGATGCCATAGATTTAATGAAACGTATTGAGTTCGATAACGATCGAATCCAAACTTCTCTTATTAATGCAGTGGATAAGGTGAATTTAGAATTTTATTTAGATGATAAACAAATTTCTACACATTCTACAACATTGGGTGAATGGGATACATCTCCAGAAAAAAACATACTATTTTCTCAACTGAAAGAAACAAATGACCCAGATATGCTTCGATTAGAAGGATATTTAAAAGAAACATTTGCCAATAAAGATGATTATATTCATGAAGATCCTAAAAAAATCTCAGCATTAAGAAAAGCCGCAGGAGCTAATTTAATGTTGGATAGTACCAAATCTAACGGAACTATCTTTGAATTATCTTTTAAGCATCCAGAACTTCCTAAACAGATACTTGAAACAGATGATGTATTTAAACCAATGAAAGAGTTATCTAATTTTAAACCTATAAAAGTTGAAGATGTATTAGAAGCACCTGTCAATATGCCAGCATTTCCAGAGGCAAGTATTCAATCACAAAAAAATGCTTTTAAAAAACTAGAAGATATAAATACTTTTATTGAACTTGGATTAGGGCAGAGAGAATCTCTTCCTGAAGAAATTCAAAAGCATTTAGAAGGAGCTTCTTATTATTATGAAAAGTGTTGTAATAAGCTAGATGAATACAATGAATATAAAGAGTTGAAGGAAAAATTAGTTGCATCTAAAGAAGAAAAAGAAAAGGATACTTCTGTAAAAATAAATAGAAATGTATTACCTAAAAAAGGTAAGATTACAGAAGTTAAAAAAGATAGCTTGCCAGCTGGGGCTACTTATCCACAATATGAAGAACCAGTCATTATGGATAAACCCCAAAAAAAGGGATTAGGAGCAAAAATCGTTGCTCCAAAAAAAGAACGTGGTACTACAACACGAAAAAGAAGTGGTATTACAGGGGGTAGATAATGGAAAAAGAATTAAAAGCTGATACAAAAGATATATTAAAAAAATATACCGAATATCTTAATGAAGAATATCCAGATAGAGATTTTACAAATGAAAGTTTTGATTTAGAAAATTTGCCAATAGGTGTTTTGTCTCATGAATATAAAGAAGAAATGATAGAATGTCTATTTCCAAAAGCCAAGGGAATGCCTTTGTCTGAAAAAACAAATGAAATTTTAAAATCTATGGAAGAAACAGAAATAGATATATATGTAAATGCTAAAACCATGAAGCTAAATGATATTGTTGATGTTCCTGAAGGTTATTTTGATAACCTTTTATATCCAACAGATGCTAATCACGATTTTATGGCATCTTATTTTTTAGAAGAGGAGATTGATAGACATTTTTCTTTTGAATCAGTCCAGGAAAGATTAAATACGATGAAGGAAATTGGTGCAGAATTATTATCTCCACCACAATTAAATAATTTTCCTCACACATTTAATCCTAATGGATTAGAAGTAAAAGCTGATGTTAAAAATATTGAGGTAGATAGATCTAAGCATCTCCCTATTGAAAGGGGGCGTTAGATGATATTTTAATCGTATTTACGCACATATATGAAGTCAGGTAATTATTTTAATTTTGCAATTTCTATTATTTTGAAAAAGGATTACAATGAAAAATTTAAAGAAAAAACAATTAGCACTTTCCACATTAGTAGCACTAGCTTGTGCTGGTCATATTGGATATGCAGCAGATACTGCTACTACACCTACTACCACAACTACAGAGAATGGTGTAACCAATAACTATTGGGATATTACTATCAATAATGTTAAAGAAGATTCTGGTCTTGAGTTAGGAACGAATGCAAGGGCTAGAGGTAATGGTTCTATTGCTACTGGAACTGGATCACTAGCTGTAGGTAATAATGCAGTGGCCACTGGTGGCAATGAAACAAAAGATACCATTACTGGTAAATTGAACGAAAATAGACAGAGATTAGCTGAAATCTCCACTGCTCAAAATGCTGTTACTAACTTAGCGAATGAAATCCAAAAAATCCGTGCTGAACAAGCCAAAACGATTGAAGCTGGCGAACGTGTAAAACAGGTTCGACTAGCTAAAGAAAAAGCACATCAAGACTATTTAAACAAACAAAATGCATGGTCTACAGAAGTAGCTAACTCTGCTGAGTTCCTTCGTAACGCTCAAGCAAAACTAGATGATTTAAACAACCGTTTAGGTGCAGTCAATCGTCTTGGCAATGTAGATATTACCTCTGATTCAGGATTGACCGCAGCGGCTACTGATTTAAAGCGTATGACGGAAGAAAACAGCACCTTAGATTTACCACTAGAAAGTTTCTATAAGGAATATATTAAATCATACTATAAGGCTTCTGGGGATTTACGTGCTAATCAAACTCGGAAAGCTAAATCTTCTACATTTGCTTTTTTTAACAAAAACAATATACCTTCTAACAATTATACTGGATTAAATGATACTGGTCTAAATATGAAAGTAATTAGTCCATATATTTTCACTTCTACAAGCATAAAATCTGGATTGTTTAATTCAAATGGAACATTGAATTTTATGTCACATCCAACTATTCAAGAAATGAACCAATTTAATAAAAATGCTTTTGATTCATATAATGGTTTAACGAATAAACCAAGTAAAGATATTATTTTTAAACATATTAATACAGATTTATCAACTAAGGATGAATGGGATAGTGCAGTAGAAGAGGCTAGTAAATATAAGCAATCTTTTAGAGAGTATTTTAATGCTAATAACAATCCTTTATTAACAACTGAACTTAAAAATAAATTATTTTTAGAAATGGATAAAAAAATAGATTATGAGGTAAAGGCTTATGAAATAACATATTATCAAAAACAATACGAAGATACTCATAATACAGTTTGGTTAGATAAAAAAAATGTAGCAATAAAAGAGTATAATGCTATTGCTGCTTCATATGATTTAGATACTTTTATTAACGAATTGTCTCGGAACTATAAAAATTGGGAAAAAGAAAATATCACAGATGTTTTAGAAAAAAACAAAGTCACAACGAACAAACTCACATCAGACCTTGAAACAGCTCTTCAAATCAATAAAAATGCGGTTGCAGAAAAAGAAAAACAAATTGCAGCATTAAAGGTATCTGCTGATCAGGCTAAAACGAACTGGGAAAGTATTAATCCTAATGCCTCCGACTTATTATATATGGAACAATATGAAGCCTTAATGCGACAATTGACGGCTAAATCTCAAGAATTGCAACAAAATCAGGAACGTTTGACGGCTTTAAAAAATGCACTTACTCTACATGATCTAACTAACGTTGGCGAAAATGCTATGGCCATTGGCACTAATTCCTTATCCACTGGTTCTAATTCCATTGCTATCGGTACTGGTACTATTGTCACTGGTGAAGGTTCTATTGCCATCGGTAAAGGTTCTGCTGTAACAGGTACTAAATCTATTGCTGTTGGTGTTGGCCATATAGTAATCGGTAATAATTCAGGCACATTTGGTGATCCGAATACGATTTATGGAGATAACTCCTACGCATTCGGTAATAACAATACCATTGGTGATGCTACCACCACTCATACCGTAGGTACCAATACATTCGTATTAGGTTCTAATGTGACCACTAAGGCAAATAACTCTGTTGTGTTAGGCAAAGATAGCACAGCCACAGAAGATAATGTAGTATCTATCGGATCTGCTACTTCTACTAGAAAATTAGTGAATGTAACAGATGGTTCAGTAGCTGAAAATTCTAAAGAAGCGATTAATGGTAATCAGTTATGGAAAGTATCTGAAGCTAAAGATGGAGCAATTAATAAAACTGCTTGGCAAGCTGCGTTAGGTACTGGCACTGTTACTGATGGTAACACTGGCCTTGTCACTGGTGGCACTGTTAATACGGCTATTACTAATGCTGTCAACAATGCTACTTCTAGCATCAATAATGGGTTAGATTCTAAATTCAATGCTAAAGCTAATACAGCACTAGATAACATCTCTGATGACGGTAAAACGGTGATCCGTAACTTATCCAAAGAGGCTGTTAAATTAGAAAATGGTACTAATACTTCCGTAGAAAGCCGTGTAGACGGCAATTCCACTGTGTATAAGGTAAATGTATCTAACGATTCCATCACAGGGGCTATTGCCCCTAAATTAACAGAATTAGCTACTTCTGTAGATACCAAACTAGCAACCAAAGCCAATAAGGATGCTTCCAACATCACTTCCGAGGATGCTTCCAAATGGAGCGAAAAATTAGGTACTGGTACTGTTACAGATGGTAACACTGGTCTTGTTACTGGTGGCACTGTTAATACGGCTATTACTAACGCTGTCAACAATGCTACTTCTAGCATCAATAATGGGTTAGATTCTAAATTCAATGCCAAAGCCAATACTGCACTAGATAACATTACTGATGATGGTAAAACGGTTATTCGTAATTTGTCTAAAGAGGCTGTTAAGCTAGAAAATGGTGCAAATACTTCTGTAGAAAGCCGTACAGACGGTAATTCCACTGTGTATAAGGTAAATGTATCTAACGATGCCATCACAGGTGCTATTACCCATAAAATCACTGAATTATCCAATGCTGTAGATACTAAGTTATCTACTAAGGCTAATAAAGATGCTTCTAACATCTCTACTGAGGATGCTAAGAAATGGGGAGAAAAATTAGGTACTGGCACTTCTAAAGCTGGTGATAAAGGCTTAATTACAGGTGATACCTTACATACTGCATTAGCTAATGTTCAAATTGATCCTTCTACTCTCACATCTAAGGCGAATACAAACGCATCCAATTTAACAAATGAAAATGTAAAAGAGTGGACTGCAAAATTAGGAACTGGCACTGTTGGCCAAGGTGATTCTTCTAATGGTCTTGTTACTGGAAAATCTGTCTACGAAGCCATTCAAAATTATTCTCCGAAAGGGCTTATTAAAACAGATGGTAAAACAGTGACTGTTGATAGAGCTGGTACAGCGACTCATGTAGATTTCCGTGGTACCGATGAACATGGTAACAGTATTCTCCGTGATATTACTGGGGTTGTAACAAATCCTAATGATCCTACTTCTGTAGTTAATATGGATACGTTACAAACACAAACCCAAGGATTGGATCAAAAACTAACAAAAGATATTAATGTAGGTACAGCTACAGCATCCGCATTAGCTGCTTTACATCCATTAGATTATGATGAAGACAATAAAGTATCTTTTGCTGTTTCTCATGGCCAATATAATGGAGTGAAAGCTACCGCATTCGGTGGATTTATTAGACCAAATGAAAACATTATGCTGTCCTTAGCAAGTACTATTAGTCCTAATGATCGTGCATGGAATGCTGGGTTATCTTTTAAAATTGGTTCTAGCTCTGATTATAAAAAAATTACCAAAGGAGAAGTCAATGAACTTCGCAAGAAAAATGACAATTTACAAGATCAATTGAATCAATTGAAAGATCAATTATCTAAATTATCTACTAGACTTTCACCTAAACGAGCTTCCTTCCCTGATGTGCCTAAAGATCATTGGGCTAGCGAAGCCGTAGAAACATTACATGGTAATGATGTCTTAGATGGTTATCCAGACGGCGAATTTAAAGGCGATAAACAAATGACACGTTATGAATACGCTCAAATGCTTTACAAAGGCCTTAAATAATCATAGTTATATCTACAGTGTAATGAATTTTACACTGTAGATATTATTAATATTATTAATATTATAAATATTGTAGATATTATTAATATTATTAATATTATAAATATTGTAAATATTATTAATAATATTTACAATGCAAGAGGTATTGTATGGAAAAAAGATTATTCTTTAAATAAGGTTTATAGTAAAGGAGAAAATGCTATGGAATTAGAGGCAGTAAATAGAGAAGATATGATTATTAATAAATTACATTTAAATCCAGAAGGGGTGTTGGATTTAGTAAAATCTATGAAAGAAGTTACTGATGAAAATGAGGGGAGTATGGATTTTAATGAAATAATTGAAACCCAAGTATCTAGATTACACGGAAAAGAAATGGAAGCAGAAGTTAATTCTCTTAAAGTATATACCGATGATCTTGGTTGTATGACACCAGATCTAACTATGCAAGTTTTAAATTATTATCAAGATACACGTGGTTATGTTGAACTACCAAAAAATCAAGATGAATTATCTTATATTACAAAAGATGTAATTATGCAGGAATTATTACAGCAATATGTACCTGATCGAGACATTTCAAAAGAAGAAATTAGTTCCAAAGACCTTGATAAAGTTATTGATGGAGTAACAAAAGATTTTTCATTAGATAAATTCCAATCTAATACCAATGATGAAAAACAAGGAGTTACCTATAAAATTGAGCAAACTTTCAAAGGAAACATTAATGGTGTAGTTGTAAAAAATGCTGAAGTATTTGATACCACTGTAGATATTTTGCAGTCCATCGAAAAAGCTAAGCATATTCCAATGCACGATAAAGAGTTTACAGAAAATCTTGTAGAAGCCGTACAACGAATGAGTGATAAAAATGAAAATTTTGATTTTTCTGAAATGCTAGAAGGTACATATGCTAATTTAACATCTTCCCCAACTTTGAAAGATTTTAAAATCGTTGATTATTACGGACAGAAGCCTGAAAATAGCTACGCAGCAAATTTAAATGCTAAAATGGAAAATGGAGATTTTGAACATTTAAAACCAAAAATAGCTACAAAATTAAACACTATTTCCAAAGAAAAATCCATGTCACTATAATATTTTTGCAATTTCTATTATTTTGAACTATGAAATGGGTAAATCACAAATTAATAACTGGATCTATTGTATATATAACAACAAATGATGTACTATTAACTATTTCTGCTGTGATTGGCAGTATAATTCCTGATGCCGCGGAGTTCCCTCCGTGGCATTATAAGGATAAAAGAGATTATTTAAAACAACATCGAAAGATTACACATTGGATAATTCCTTATTTATTCCTTCTATCCTATATTTTATATCTTAGATATATAAATGGGATTACATTTATAAACACAATAGGTTTTGGAATAACATTAGGAGCTATTTTTCATATTATAGAAGATGGTATATGTGGTACGGTGCCATCCTTAGATCCAAGAAAACGAATAGGAGTGCTCTTATTTAGAACAGGAGCTATTATAGAGTATTTGTTATCTTTAGTATTATTTTACATAGCTATATATGTTGGTTATGCCAAATTGTAAATATCATAAACAATATAAGCAATATAAATAATATTTATAATATTTATAATATTTATATTATTTATATTGTGTAGAGGTACAAATGAAATGGATGAAGTAATCATTGAATCAAATAAAACAAATTTAAAATTAAAAGAAGATGAATTAAGAGAGATTTTATCTAAAGAAACTTATGATGATTTTAAAGTTAAAACAATGGATGGACATACTTATGAAGTAAAATTTAGAGGAGAACCCAATACAAATTCATATCAAACCACAATTTATGATGAAAATGGTGTGGCTAATTATATTGGATTCCCAAGTGATAAAACGGTATTAACAGGCGTATTAAGAGCAGATTGTGTAGAACTTTGGAAAAAAGAAGCTAACAAATTAAATGAACAAATTAGAGGGGCTTGGCCAGATGGTGTAGAAGTACATAACATTTCTACTCATCCAGATTTTCAAGGATATTTGCCTATTGGCCATTTATCTTTAAAGGCAGAAAATATGTTATTTGAAAATAAATATAATCACTTATCAGATAGCGAAGTTAAAGAAATTAACACTCGTTTAGAGGAACGAACTCCAGATCTTTTATTTGATGTTCAAAAAATGGCTGTTACAAATCCTGATAATGATATGATGAATATAAAAATATCAGACTATTTAAAAATAAATAATATAGATCCACCTCGTACATTTACATCTGTGACGGATGGAAAGGCAAAGCATCTTGCAGGATATTTAATGAAAAATGCTGATATTCCTGAAAGTTTAGCAAAAAAAGCACTTACTCCAAGCCAATTTAAGCAATATCAACAAGGTAATGAAAAAGAAATGACTAGATAATAAAAAAGCCTACAGAGATTAATCTGTAGGCTTATTTTTTTCATTTATAGCCTCGTATTGCTTCACTCTTGCATAGAAGGTAGTTTTACATACCCCTAATGATGTAAAGGCCTCTACGGCTGTAATATGATTGTTTTTCCATAGGTTATACGTATAGGAGAACTTATCATATTCTTCCTTATTAATAAAATCGTATTTTTTAGGCCTTCCAAATTGAACACCTTTTTCCTTAGCTGCATCAATGCCTTCTCGTTGTCTTTTATGGAGTTTTAATAACTCTTGCTCTGCCAGCGTAGATAATACCTCTAAAAGTAAGTTATTGATCATATCCATAATGGTTTTAGACATTTCATTATGCACTGTGAAATCTGTTAGAGTAGTTGGAATATCTAATATTCTTACAATAACACCTGCTTCTTTAAAAAAATTTAATTCTTCAAATATAAGTTTCTTAGAACGTCCAAGACGATCTAATTCATGAATGTATAACTCATCACCATTGCGGCAATATTGCTTTAATGCTTCATATTGTGGTCGATTAAAATCTTTGCCAGAAGTATGATCTATAAATAACGCTCGTTCTTCAATCCCATATTTAAAAAGCTCTTGAATTTGCCGATCTATATTTTGTTCTCTAGTAGAAACCCGAATATAACCTAATTTCATCTTAAAATCCATTCTTAAATTACAAGTAAAAATTTTATACTTACATGAAATTGTTTAATTCTCCCAAAAAGTCTATAATAGCCATTGCAATTTTTTTAGATAAAATTGGTGGAACAGCATTGCCTATTTGTTTAAATGCAGCCGTTCGAGAATTTTCAAAATAAAAATCATCTGGAAATCCTTGTATTCTGGCTGCTTCTCTTACTGTAATTGAACGATTCTGTCTTAAATCTGGATGAATATAGTAGTGTCCATCTTTTGCAATATGAGCAACAACTGTATGACTGACAGAATTATAATCCAACGCTTTATATCTATCTAAAAAAGATATTGTATTAGAATGTGTTCGTAATTCTTCAGGTATATCAGTATACCTAAAATTCTTACCTTTTTTCTTAGCTTTTAGTACCAAATTATATATCTTCAAATCATTTTCATTGTGTGGTCTTGCAGCATGTTGTGTTAAAATATTATTTTCTTTACGAATATATTTCTCAATAAATTGGCTTGAAACATCACAACAATACTTCTTAGAACTTTCCCCCGGCTTTATACCTGGTAAGTCCTCAAATAATTCTTTTATAGTTGGAGCATCCTCAACATATGTAGCCAAGAAGTCAAAAAATGAGTTATTGAACACTAAATCTTTTCGCTTTCCAACAAGTATTAAACGTTCTCTTTTTTGTACCACACCATAATTACTTGCATCTACTATTTGATGATCTACTTCATATCCACACTTATTAAATTCACAAATTATTTTGGGTAAAAGTAATTCTCCTGATAAATCCTTAAAAGAAAGTAATCCTTTAACATTTTCAAAAACAAAAAATTTTGGTTTATATTTTTCCAGAAAATCTAAATAGTATTTATATAGATAAATTCTTTTATCAGTAGATTTTTTCGACTTGTTATTGGCTCTACCTATTATAGAATATGCCTGACATGGTGGTCCACCAATAATACCATCTAACTCATTATTGCTTAATCTTTGGTCAATAAATTCAAAAATCGAAGGTATTGTATCATTACTGATTTCCTTATTCAATATATTTTTAGTTAAATCTCTTGGTATAATGGAATATAAATCATCTCTTGAGATTTTACCTTGAATATATTCATAATATGGAGATAGGTTATTCTTTTTTTTTAAATAATAATATACATTTCTTAATTCTAAAGAAGAGCAAGCATCTTTGTCCATTTCTATATGACAAATAAAATTATAATATCCTTTATACCTAAATCCCTCTGTCAATCCACCAGCTCCTGAGAAAAGATCTACTATATTTAGCATATCAACACCTTCTTTCATATTTGATTAAAATAATCATTTTGTTTAATCCTATCCATTATAATTTAAAAAAGTATATATATAATAAATGAACGTTTATTAACTATATTATACACCTTTTTAAACTATTATTACACCTTTTGTTCACAAAATATTTAAGTATACTTTTATGAACTAATTATTATGATATAATATGCCTGTTACAGGTAAAACCGATTCCGTAACAGGAGGAGGTGATTATGTGTTTTTAGTAATTAAATCAATTTTAAAAGCAATTCTGGTGAATATAATTGGCTACTATATTCGCAAATGGATTGAATTGCTATTCCACTTGTAACAATCCTAGATTTTGTATTAATCTATAAATAATACAATGTAAAACTCCCTAGGTGGCATCCTAGGGAGTTTTTGTGTTTTTAGTAATTAAATATTATTTAGCTGATACTATTGTAGCATTTATTTGTTAGTATTTCAATATTACATTAATTTTAAAGTGATGTTAATTTTCTAATTATTCTCTCTATAGTTTTAAGCCTTTTTCTCCATATAATCACGAAGTGCCATTACTACAATTTTAGAACGATTCATACCTAAATCGTATTGTTCCATCAAAAAATCATAAACATCTTCTGTTAATGTAAAACTCATATTTTTACGCTTATTACTTTTTGATTCTCTAACTTTTTCTACTTTTTGAGGTGATGATTTAACAAAATCATTGCTTTTTATTGTTTTAAACGTTGCCATTATTTTCTCCTATCTACTATATTCTTTAGCTTTAACAATTTTATCTATTCCTTTATTTACTAGATCATCTATATTTAAAGCATATTGATCTGGATCAATTTCTTTGGATAGACCTGATATAATTCCTTCATGTTTAGCAATTTTTAGTTCATAAGATAATGTGTCTAAATCTCGTCTTTCCATAATATCTGCTAAATTTCTATACTGCTCTAAAGAAAATTTATTTTTATAATTTTCTAGTAAAAATCCAACATCATAAATATCTCTTGCTTTACTTCTAGCACCAAATGCATTTATTTTCTGAGAAATTAGGTTTTCAATTTTATAAACTCTAATACCTTCTTTATCTATATAATCGTTAGATCTAATACCTTTATTCCTTAATGATACTTCTAGCTTTAGCTTGTATTCATTACATCCTTCAGGTAAATCCTGTCTTTTAGCTCCATAATCAATCATAGCTCTAAATGTAGTTTCTGTATCCTTTTTTACGGTTATACTTAAATTATAACCTTCAACTTTTAGGTTAATAATTTTATTTTTTAATTGATTTCTCCAATTGATTGCATCTAAATCAATATCCTCTGAAAATCTATCTAATCCATAACCAAATAATAAACCAGTTCCACCTTTAAGCACAAAGTCATTTTTTAATTGCTTTAATATTTTTTCCATAACATCAATACGTTCTTTTTCATGTTCTTGTAAATATTGGTGACTTTTAGATATAAACATTATATACCCCCATTAAGAATACATTCATAATATTGTTTTGGCATTTCTTTCTTTATAAAATTTGATAATTCTTCATTAGTAAATAAAGGCTTTAATAGAGTAAGAAGTTCTTTTTTTTCAAAATCATCTAAAAAGTTATCTATATCACCAGTTAATCTATTTAAATACACAATCGGCTTGGATTCTTCTAATGCTTCAAAGATTAGATCCGCTAAAGCACGAACTTTATCAGCAGCATAAAAGATTCCTTTAGTAGGAGCTATAAATTCTCTTTCTTTAATTCCAACATCTTTAAAAATAGGATTCGTTTTATAAGTTTTAAGAGGTTTATTTTCATCTTTACTATACCAATAATCTAATGTATGCCAATCTTCAAAGATAAATTCTTTGTTGCTAGAATTTAATAACTCCCAACCACTAATATAATTATCAGATGAAGTAGTTGGAATATTTTTTAAAAAATACATATTATCCTCTTTTCTTTAGTATCTTCTTAATTTCATCACACAAAGAATTAATCTCTTCTGCGGATGCAGATTTACTTTGTTTTTCAACAACACTCTTTCCTTCAGAAAAAGCATCCTTAAAGATTTTTCTAGAGGAAATCATGCTATTTAATACTTTTAAACCAAATTCTTTCTTAATTAACTCCTTAATGCCATCAATTTCTTTTTTACTACGACTGTTAACCTGATTAAGAATAACATATTCTTTAGCTAAAATACTATTGTCATTAGCTTCTTCTAAGATGGAATAAAAATTTTGTAACCCTAATAATTCGATCTGGGATAATCCAATAGGCGTTAAAATTACATCGGCATATAAAATAGCTAACCGATGTAGATTATTATCCATACCACCACTATCAACAATAATATGTTTTTTTCTATTACCTTTATAGTCCGCTAAAAATGCCATTTCCTCATCAGATTGAGCGTAAAATACTTTCATTTCAGGATAGCCAGCATCTTTTCTAATTTGATTGAAAAAGAAGCTACTTCTTTGCATATCCAAATCTAATATTGGCAGTGTTAATTCTACTGCTAAATTGGTGGCAAGTGTAGATTTACCTACACCGCCTTTTGTATGTGCAACATTAATAATCATAAAATTATCTCCTTCTCTCTAAGAAAAAATATAAATACTATCTTATAGTTGTATTATACTACATAATATTTTTATTGTAAATAATATTTATATTATAAATAATATTTTTATTACAAATATTGTACATATTATTTTTATTATAAAAATAAAGACCTCTAATTTAGAGATCTTTATTATAATTAATTGTTTTTTTCGCCAGTGTTTTCACTTACCGTATGATTTTCAATGATTGCATTTCCATTATTAATAATACTAACTGTATTACTTGACGTATTTATATTATCGTTAACAGTCTTAATAAAATCATTTTCTTTATACTCAACATGTGGGTCAAAGTTATAGTATTGATTTTCTACCTTTTCTATAACTTCTATTTTGTCTATACGATCTAAAATGCGATCAATGATAAAATCTCTAATAGCAATTGAAGGATTTTCTTCTACTTGCATAAATAGGTGTTTAATTTCGCCAGAAATACGAATTGTTAGATTCTTATCATTAGGTTGTTTACTAAGTCTTTGGTAAAGTTCTAATCTTCTGTTATCCATTTTTCAATCCTTTTCTAATATTCATCTAAAATAAATATAATGTTAGTGCATTTTGTTAGTGCAATATTCCTATATCTTTATTATAATGTAAATTATAGCACAATAGACACCAATAGAGGTGTCTATCCATGCTTTTGCAATTTCTATTATTTTGAAAATAATCAAAATAATACACCGCCACTTATATATGAACGGTTTTTGACAATGGGGACATGAAAATGTTATACTAATAGTGTCAAATTATCAATATATAAGCGTTTCCACGATTTATTAAACCCATCTATGTAACCTATTTTACCATAATTGGGTACATAAATAAAGGTTTTGGAGGTATCCCATTTATGGAATTAAATTACTATATTGTTACTACAGGTGAAAATATTATGTTAAAAAGAATTGATGGATCTGTACTATATGATTTAAATGATTTTAATAGTTCTGAGATAAAATTATTTTTAGATATAGCAAAAATTATTGGAATGTCCAATTCTGGGCAAACAACATTATACTTAGAAGATTTGAATATAGATATAGCTAAAAGCAAACTGGTAAGGTTTATTAAAAAGTTCTGTAGAAAAATTTCCGCTATTAACTGCGTTTCTATAACTAATAAAAAAGAAAGTATCTTTTTTTTATTTTCCAACATTACAATTGACCTAAATGAAATGAGTTTAGATATACAAAGTAATCCTAATTATCATCATATTTTACAAGAAATATATAGTAATTGGACTGTTGAAGATTTAATGATTAACAATTCCTTAAAAACAGAATACGCTAAATCTTTTTATACACTATTTAGATTTTATCATGATGGTAATTTTACTATTTCTGTAGAACATTTAAAAGATTATTTATTTATTGATCCTAACAGTGTATACCAAGAAACAAATAAACTGATGTATAAAGTTATAAAACCATCATTAGCTGCATTAGAACCATACTTTGAAAATATAAAAATAGATACGATTAAAAAAGGAAAGTTTATCACTCATTTCATAATATCATATGATAAAGGGGCTGTAACAAAATAGCCCACAAATAAAATAGAGGAAAGTTAATCAAAAACTATCAACTTTCCTCTATTTTTTATATTTTAAATAAGCAAAAGGGCCCCGAAGGACCCTTTTCATTGGTATAATGTAATTATGAACAAAACCAATACCAATGCATATCATTATACCAAATTGGCGAGACCTCGCCAACTAGTTTTACCATTGGATTATGGCATTTTGATCAAAGAAACGGCGCCAGTGCGGTTACTCGATGCTGTATTAGAGGAGTTGGATTATACAGAGTTACAGCATTTGTATTCTTCTAAAGGAAGAAAATCTAAGGTTCCACCGCATATTCTGTTTAAAATTTTTATCTATGCTATGTCCGAGGGCGTGTATTCTACACGTGCTATCCAAAAACAATGTGAAGAAAATATCAATTACATGTGGCTATTACAAGGATATCCTGTACCTAGCCATATGACATTTCAGCGATTTTTTGCTCGTTGCTCCTTAGAGGTGATTACGAATTTATTTACACAAGTAATGGAAGCCATTGCAAGAAGAGATACTCTTACTTTCAACGAAGTATTTATTGATGGAACGAAAATAGAGGCTAATGCTAATAAATACACGTTTGTATGGAAGAAAGCGATTCAAAAAAGATTGGCTACCTTGCCCTCTAAGCTTATCGCGCTGAAGCAAGATATAATTACTGAGTTAGGGATTGATGTATCGCAGGTAAATGATGAATTACTGTGCCATATATTAGCGAAAGAAATTGAACTACATCAAATTAATTTTGTGTTTGGTAAGGGCAAGCATAAGACTGCATTACAACGATTATATGAAAGAGCAGAAGCTTTAGTAGACAAACGCAAAGAATATGAAGCACATTTAGCCATTATGGGCGAGCGAAATAGTTATTCCAAAACAGATCCTGATGCCACTTTCATGCGTATGAAAGAAGACCATATGCAAAATGGCCAATTAAAACCAGGCTACAACGTTCAAATAGCCGTTCACTCCGAATATATTATGGGTGTAGGTATATTTCCTAATCCTAACGATACCAATACATTAATCCCATTTTTGCATCATTTAGAGAGTTTGCATGCTGCTAAGTTTAAATATATAGTAGCTGATGCAGGATATGACAGCTACGAAAATCTATTATGGTTAGAAGAAAAAGGATACCTATCTTGTATTAAGCCGAAGGACTACGAACGCTCTAAACAACGCAAATGGAAAACAGATATTAATAAAGCTCGTAATATGGAATACTCACCTGAAGAAGATGCTTTTATTTGCGCTAAAGGGCGAAAGTTACACTATTCTCACCGCCGTAAGAGTAAAAGTAAGACTGGATTTACTTGGGAAAGTAAGGTATACGTTTGTGAATCTTGTAATCGCTGTGGATACAAGTCTGAATGCCTGCGATATGCAAAGAAAAGTACAAAAAATCCTACTAAGGAAGTTTGTATCACTCCAGGATATGACTCGGTATTACGACATAACCAGGAAAGAATCTTGAGTACAGAAGGAGTTCGATTGCGCACAAACCGCTCTATACAAGTGGAAGGAGCCTTTGGAGTACTAAAACAAGACTTTCAGTTTAGGCGATTACTACACCGTGGTAATGACCATGTGCGAAAGATGCTATACCTATTAGCGATGGGATTTAATATCTCGAAACTACACCATAGAATCCAAGATAACAGGATACATACCTCATTATTCTGCCAAAAAGAAATTGCGTAAGCCTAGAAAACAAGCCATTTACATAGGCTTATTTAAGTGCGCCTAGAAATGGAAAAACTACCGAGATATCTTGTGATAGCACTATCTCAAGAACCTTGGTGGTTTCTGCATGTAAAAAGGACTGTAACGAAAATGTAAAAAAGTACATTTTGTTACAGCCCCATGTATCTTATTTACTTTTAGCTAATTCTTGTAACTCTTCTTTAGAAAGTACTTTATCTTTGACTTTATTGTAAATATTACCATCAGATTCTACAATTTTACCTTCTTTAATTTTGTAAAATCCATAGTCAACTTCTAAAACTTCTTCTTTTAACTCACCTGTATTACTTTTAAATAAATCTGTTTTATTTTTTTTATCATAAAAATATCTATTAACAATAAATGTATGATTTCCTTTTCTTTCTATAGAAAGATATGTATAGCCATTATCACTAGTCCATGTTCCAACAAATTCATCAGCTACGCTTGAACCACAACCAGCAATAAGTGCTGTGATAGATAAAATAACGATAGCTAGTAAAATAGATAACTTTTTCATACTGTTTCTCCTTTTTAAAATGATATTGGATTGATTATATTTGTATTCCATCGGAATCGCAAACTGACTATTGAACGCCCCTCTTTAACTTTGTCCACTGCTAGATTATTAAGATGTTCTCTTAATTCCGCTAACGCAGGATTGAGTACTCTTTTATTAATATCAGAGAACATATAATTTAATGGAATATTCATTGCTTCCTTAAATATATTTATAGGAAGATTACATACATTTTTCTCTCCACAAATAATTAATAAACGATATAATCTTTTAGCATATTTTGACTTTAGTAGATTAAAAATTGATATATTTTCAGTAGTAAATTTTTCACTTTCTAAAGTAAATAAACTCTTAATTGATTCGCTTACTTCTATTATTAAAACATTGTAATCCATATTAATATAAAATTTTATATTTGGAATGGTTTTCTTTAGTTTCTGACCTATAGATTTTAATATTTCAATGTATTCCTCAAATCTATTAAATTCAACAGTAGAAGCAGTTTTGATATTCTTTAGACTAATCGTTATATATTCATTTTCTAAATAATCTATAGATAAAAATATGATACTATAAAAAATTGAATACTCTCTAGATGTAAACTCTTCAAAGAAAAAGTTTCTGTTATTTAATAACTTGGTCTTGTTCATCTAATATCTTCCTAAACTTTGTAATTAATTTCTCAGATAGAGTATAAACTCCTACATTATTACCTTCGTCTACTGTTACTTTATGAGCATCATACGTTAATATTTTTACCATTGGATCGTTAAGTGCTTTAATAGATTCGATTTCTTTTAATAAATCAATTTCTTTTAAATCTTCAACATTTTTCTTTCGATGCAATTCTATTTCTTCTAGAGAAGAAAATGTTTTCTTACATTGTCCCATCTGATAACCTTGATGTCCATAAAATTTTTCTCCAGTTTTTTTATTAGTTTTTGTATGTAGAGATTGATTACAATAAGGACATAGAATTGCTACTTTAACCTCTGGTAACTCTTCTATTTTTGCAAAATCAGCAATAACTAGTTCATCTTTACTAATTGGTTTAAATTCAAAAAGAAATTCAGAGACCTTAACTCCTTTTTTTATTTTTGTTAATTTTAAATTTTTAAAAATATGGCTTAATTCTTCTATAGCAGGATTTAAAACTTTTTGATCAATATTTCCCATTTTATAATATTCCGGTATATCCATTAATAATCTAAATTGCTCTATCTTAACCCTGTATTCACCAGCAGAACCATATTGTTTTAAAAATCTAAATAAGTTTTTTGAATAAGAAGATTTCAAAGAATTTAGTACTTGTAAATCAAATAAAGTGAATTTATTGGTGAGTTTATTTAAGAAGTATTCATAATCTTTATTCAAAGAAATTGTTATATATTCTTCTTCCTTAAAAATAATAAACGTAGGAAATAAAACAAATGATTCTAACACTTTATCATCTTCATATAGAAACACAAGCCCTTGAATTTTTAAATGTAGTTCCTTTAATGTTTCGTAAAACTCATCTTTATCTTTAAATTTTAAACTACAGATGCTCTTTAGGTTTTCAAAAGAAATCTCATATTTTTCTGCCCCTTTATCCTTCATAAAGGTACAAAGAGTATAAAATAATGATATTTCTCTTGATGTAAATTTCCTTAAAGAAAGTAGATTCATATTATTGTGATATTTCACAATGGAACCCATTTTTTCACCCCCTTTATCTACATTATAATAAACAACTTTTTAAAAGTCAAGGTTGTTTATAAATTTAAAAAAAGTTTTTGAAAATTCAAGATTTTAAACTATTTTTTTCGGAAAAAGTTGTTTATTGCTCGGAAAAAGTTGTTTATTGCTCGGAAAAAGTTGTTTATTGCTCGGAAAAAGTTGTTTATTGAAATTTGAATTATATTTTATTTTTCAAAAGTATATTATTGGGGACATATAATTTCTTATATATCTCTATTTTTACAACCTATAAACGGCTTTATCAAGCCTTATAAAGAATTTTAATTAATAGAATTCAAGTTATTTTATATATTCATTTTTTTCAATGTAGGTACATAAAGAAGAACTCGGAAAAAGTTGTCAATAGACTCGGAAAAAGTTGTTTATTTAAAAAAATCGCTTATTTTTTTTAATAAAAATCAAATGTTTTTCAAGAAAATTTTGATCTAAAACTCGGAAAAAGTTGTCAATAGACTCGGAAAAAGTTGTTTATTACCCCTCGTGAGGCATTGATATGACTGGGCTCACAGACCCCCTAAAAGAATTAAAAAGAATTATTAAAAAAAAAGAAAAAAGAATATTAAAACCTTATAATGTAAATTTTGATTTAAAACTTTTATTTTCCTTTTTTTATTTTTGTTAATTTTAAATTTTTTATTTTTTTTGATTATACGCCCTATAAGCGTTTTTTAGTTATTCTAGGTATAATCTATCTACAGAGTATCCAGAGCCACCTTATAGCTTAAATTAGAGCGTTTAAATTAAATGTTTATCACATACTAGATCATTACAATTATTAACTCAAAATTTTTTCAATACTTTTTGATAGCTTAAAAAATAACATTTCAATTCAATTAAATCGCCTGTAAGGTCATTAATTAATCATGCACATGTATTTTATTGTGAAATAGGTTAGACAGGCCTTATTGCTTAAATTAGAGCGTTTAAATTAAATGTTTATCACATAGTAGACCATTACAATTATTAACTCAAAATTTTTTCAACACTTTTTGATAGCTTAAAAAATAACATTTCAATTCAATTAAATCGCCTGTAAGGTCATTAATTAATCATGCACATGTATTTTATTGTGAAATAGGTTAGACAGGCCTTATTGCTTAAATTAGAGCGTTTAAATTAAATGTTTATCACATAGTAGACCATTACAATTATTAACTCAAAATTTTTTCAACACTTTTTGATAGCTTAAAAAATAACATTTCAATTCAATTAAATCGCCTGTAAGGTCATTAATTAATCATGCACATGTATTTTATTGTGAAATAGGTTAAACAGGGCTTATTGCTTAAATTAGATAGCTAAAATTTGATGTTTACGTAATACTAGATTCTGCTTTTTTAGATTTCTTTAAAAGTATGATATACTTTTAGTGTTGCTAATCCCTTAAACTGGCAACAGGAAGGGGGTGTTGTAATGTATAATAACCAACAATTCTTGCGAGACGTTATGGTAAACGTAACAGCCTATTATGTTTACAAATGGTTAGACGTACTTTTCAGTATTCTTTTTAGCAACTAGCCTAACGCTTTAGCATTAGCGTAATAATGCAAAAAAATACCCCAGAGTTCCGACCTCTGGGGTATTTTGTGTTATAATGCATAACCAACAATTGCCTATTCGTATTATATCACACTTAACTGTATATGCAATAAAAATTTCACTAGATTTTTTCATAGCTAGCATATATAATAACATATGCAAGGAGATATTTTTGTCGGACAGACAATTATTTCTTGTTAAGCCTATTTCAGCGCCAACTGAAATGGGCTCTTTTTTTAAACTATTACTCTAGCTATTTTTTATGCTTAATCTAACACCTTTTCTATATCCCATAGCAAAAGCAATGGCTGTAAAGGTAATGCATAATAAAAAATCAAAAGCAGTAGAGAATAGTAGAATGCCTATCAGCGTTGCTGCAATGACAGACAGAACAATTAAAATACAATAAACAATAGTTTTTAATGTCATATGTTCTCCTATTCACTAAATCTTGGTAATCGTTGTAACGTATGTTTTTCTATGTTTTCTTTAAATGGATTATTTTCACCTTTAGAACCCATAGTATCGAACTTATTAAAGCTACGAATGGATTCAGACATAGTTCTTCTAGCTCGATCCATCGAGTCATTAGCAATCATTTGTATAGCTTGTTGATTCGCAAGCATGGCTTGTCCAACAGAGGTATGAGCATTTACGCCTTGCATTAATGCTATTTTTTCGTTTTCAGCACGAACACCTTTTACCTCATCTTCTGTAATAGAATAAACTTTTTTTTCTGACTCTTCATTCATCTTTGTAAGCTCTGTAGCTCGATTTACTAAATTCATTGTTTCTTGTTCGTGGTTTTTGCCAATTCGCTTGCTATTTTTATTTAGAAACTCTTGGTCAAACGTACCACCCATGTTATTTAAAAAATCTAAGCTGTACAAATCTTTTAACTCTTCAGTGACTTTTTTCTTTAAGGATAAAAGTCCTTTTGCATTTTCTTGGAGAGCTTTGGATTCTGTTACTAACTTATTAAAGTCATCTTTGTAGGCTTTAAAAACTTTATAGTTTTGACTCATTTCTTTTTCAAAGTTAGATAGTGTAGCAAAATCCTTAGCTTTTTCTCCTTCTTTGATAACTTCCAATTTATGTTGCCATTCTACAAGTTTATCCTCAACAGTACCGCCACTAAAATGCCATCTAGCTTCTGCAACATTGTTTGTTGATAACAAAATTAGGGATAAAATGATAGGAATTTTTAGTTTATTCATTTGTATTTGCATGTTTGATAACATATATACCACCTATAATAATCCAGAGAAGAAATTAGAGCAGGCTTCACTAAGTTTAGTAGTAAAAAGAGCTAAGAAGAAAAATACTCCAACAAACATGAATACATCTGGTACATTATTTGCAGAAATAACTCCTAATGTTTGTAGTTGTGAGTTGAGTAGATTTAATAGAATTGCGGTTAAAATTAAATCAAATAACGTGGAAATAATAACACCAATCATCATATTTCCTCTATTCCCAATTTTAGGAATGAAATTGATAGGAATCCCTAATATACCAAAGCTACATACCATATAAAAGGCAACAACCTTATACATCACCCATAACATAAGACCGATAATAATAAATAAGATTACCCAGTTTAATATGTTAAGGATGATAAATGGAAACATCTGATACCATGCTTCTACTAAATTCACTTCAGGGTGCATATTATTGGCCATAATATGCTTTACCGTATCGTATAAAGTAGAGAAGTTTAAAAAAGTTTCTACTGTATGCTGATTACCAGTCATAGTAGATGATACATTTTCAAAAAATGGAATAAATAAGGTATCTATTATCTTTTTCCATTCCTTGGCAAGCGTAATAAAGAATCCATACCGAATAATTTTAGGAAATAATTCAGTAAATGGTAACTCACCTTTTAACGCACATTGACAAGCAAACCATGCTAGGTCAATGACCATTAGGGCGTATAGCAAGTTTAGTATAGCTGGTTGCCAACGATCAAAGGAGTTTTTAATAACTTCAATAATTTTATGTGTGGCTTCTAGTAACTTTTCTGATGGAGAAAAATATTTAGTGTAATCGAAGTCAATCTTAGGAATAATCTTTCTAAGAGTTCCACCAAAACCACCTTCTGGATTATAACCTCCGTCTAAATCCCATCCAGCAACACCTTGATAAAATGGGCGTGGATCTTGTGGTTCTCCATTAACTCTGTATTCTGCATGTAAATGAGGGCCAGTACTTCCACCAGTATTACCAGAATAAGCAACTAATTCTAGTTTCTTGACGTGTTGTCCGGGAGTTACTAATACTTCGCTTAAATGACCATATAAACTTGTTATTCCATTTCCATAATCAATAACGACAGCATATCCATAGCCAGAAATCCATCCTGCTACTACAACTGTACCATCAAGAGCCGCAGGCACTTTTGTACCTTCATCTAAACCTATATCTAATCCAGCGTGTAATCGTCTAGTTCCATAAATTGGGTGAATACGCCAACCAAATTCACTTGTTACAGTACCACCAAATTTAGGTAGTATTTCATTAGCTTCTATAGTTTGCATTCCAAGCCCTAATCCAAAACAGATTAGGGCAAAGAAAAGAAGAATTTTTTTAAAGTAATGTTTCATAGGCAACACCATTAATTAGGGAATGCTTGCTTATGAAGATCATCTACTTTTTTACCCATTTCAGCCATAGGGTTTGCTTTGTTACCAGCACGATGTAGACCAGCCATATATTTACCAACAGCACTATTTGCTACTTTATTTCCAACTTTATTAGCTGCATTACTAGCTACATTATATGCATGTTTTACACCTTGTCCAGCAGCTGTATTATCTAATACAGCACCACCTATATCTTTAGCAACTTTACCAGCAGCGGCACCAGTATGTCTACCTATATAAGCACCAGCGGCTCTTGCTCCGCCAGTAGCATAATTTTGTACCATAGCACCAGCAGAAGCTACTAAGTTAGTAGACTGAATCATGACACCATTTGCCATAGCGCCTGCGAACTCAGTAACTTTAGAAATGATATGACTGAGGAAGAAGATAGCTATAGTGGATGAGAATAAAGTAGGTAGAAGAGTAGCTTTAATAGCTTCCTTCATTTGGTTATCTTTTAATCCTTTATCTATCTCACTCACTGTAAAGTTTTGATCTATGAAGTCTTTAGTAATCGCTATCATAAAGACACATACTAGGAGCTTTATTGAGGTAGTAAGGAGAATACCCCATGTTTTTTCACTCATGGATTTTGTCCATTTGGTTTGTGAAAAAGGGAGTAATACCATGGATAAAGCTCCCATGATGTAAAATTCCATCTTTGCCATGAAAAATGTCCATGAAATTTTTAGGAAGGCATAGCTTAGAATGATGATTAACACAATAGCTAATAGATAAATCATAAAGACATCTAAGCCAAAGCTACTATCTTTTAGGATAAACCCTAGGTAATCAAATATGGTCTTATAGGATTTACCAATTAATCCTGCAACAGTAGGTAATTCCTTTAAATTGCCAGCCAGACTCCCAATTTTTTCAGCAGAATCCTTAATCATTAGAGTAAAATTTGTCCAGTGATTAATGAGCCACATAATAAAACCTACGTGGATAATTTTAGTAATAATATTACCCCAGTTAAAATTGGAACTGAAATACATTTCCCAATTGGAAGCAATCCCAATGACTGCAAGAGAACCTGTAAGAGCTAGTAATGGAGCTTTCAAATTAGTAATAGAACTAGCAGTAGCTACTTTTATGTTTGTTTCGAGATCAGTAAAAAGTTTTAGAACGGTATCAATACCATAAGCAGCAGTAGCTGCATCAGCCATATTACCACCATCCTTCTTTTTCAGCAGCTTCTCGGTAAGGATCAGAAACAGGTTTGTTTTCAATTTCCTTTATAGCTTTTTCGGCATTTTCAGAAGCTTTATTAAAATCAGATGCTGTTTTTTCAATCATTGCTTTAGCACCGTCTTTTTCGAGCTTTTCAATTTCAGCTTTTGCGGCTTGCTGTTTAGCCATAGTTGCCTGAATTTCACTATTAATGTTAGTAGCTTTAATTTGCTCCTGTGTTAGATGGGCTTGTAACTGTCCTAACTCTTTAGCACCTTTAGCATGTTGAATTTGATCTAATAATTTTTGGATGCGTTCATTAGATGCTTTTAGCATTTCTTGATTTTTCATCAATAATTCAGTCGCATCTTTATTGATTTTTTCAAGTTCTTCTCTGTTGTGAGAGACTTTAGATTGAATGTCACTTAGACTAACTGTTTTATAGTCAATGTCTGTGAGTTCTTTAAATTGCTCTTTATAGGCTTGTTCAGCAGACTTTAATCCATTGAAAATTCCCATTAAAGAAGATTTTGTCTTGTTATAGTTATCATCCGCTAGTTTTATACTTTGACGAATAGGATCCACAAAGTCCTTCTTTAATCCCATTAAGTTTTGGCGTTGCAATTCAATTTGTTCTTTTAGACGATTGATTTGCTCAGTAGCTTTTTTAAGTTGCTCACCAATTTGTGCATATACTTTTGGGTCATACACTACAAATGCAGCGTGAGATTGTGGTGGATGTACAAGACCTAATGTTAATCCTAAAGAAAGAGCAAGGCATACTTTTTTCATTTTTTTGTTCATGCTAAACTCCTTTATACGCCTTCCAAGCCTGAATAAATTCAGCTGGAGTTAAGTGTTCTAATTCAGCAACTTTTAATTGATCGCTTTTTGCTGTAGCAGCTAAAAAGGCAATTTCTTGTTTGGATAGATATAAATTGAAGATACGACTAAAATCTGGAGATTTGAAGTAGTATTCCTGTTTTGGAATCATATGCTTAATGATGATTTGTTCTGATGCATTTAAGCCAAATTCATGGTACATTAACGCATTTATATCAGAACTAGATGTATTAGGCATAAAGATTTTAGTTGGCATGTTATTAATTACTACTGGTTTAATTTCTTCGGAAATATCAGATAAGTTTTGAGTCGCCATAACAACAATAGCATTTTTCTTACGTAAATCTTTTAAATACTCTACGATTTTATTAGAGAAAGATTTATTTCGTAAGAAAAGCCAACATTCGTCTAATACAATAATTGTAGGACTACCAGTAAGCTGTTGTTCGATGCGATGGAATAAATAGTCAAGGGTAGGAGCAACAATAGCCTCATTTTCCATTAATTTCTCCATTTCAAAAACTTGCCAATTTCCTTGGCCAAAACGGTCTACATCACTATCAAAGAGTTGTCCATAGGCACCGCCTTTACCATCAATACCAGTTAATTCATTGAGTAATAAACGCCAATCTTCATTTTGAATCGTTTGTTTTAGAGATGTCATAGTGCGTAAATGCACTGGCCGATCTTTTAGTACACGAAGGGCGTCTAGTAATTGCTTTTTATTTTCTGGTGTGATAGTAAAGTTTTGAGCGGTAGCATATCGAAGTAGCCATTCATGAACCCAAATTAAGTCAGTATCTTTATCTATTTGAGACAATGGCTGGAAGGCAATGCTTTTAGTATCTACCAATAGATTATAAAAGTTGCCCCCCATTGCCTTTGTAAGTACACGACTGGATGCAGATTTATCAAAGATAAATACCTTAGCATTCGTGTATTTTAAGTAATTGCATACCAACGTATTTAAAAATACAGATTTACCTGTACCTGTTGCACCAGCAATAAATGTATGGCCAACATCATTGACATGTAAATTTAAATAGAATGGTAAGCCTTCAGGGGTAGTTGTTTTGAGTAGAGCAGCATCAAAAGTATTTAAACTTGTGAAGTGCTTATTTTTTTTTTGACCCTCATACATAGCAGATAGAGGGGAACAACTAGCCATTGTCATAGAATGTACAAGAAACTTTCTTAAATTAAATGTGTATACAGAGGGAATTGTAGAAAGCCAAGCAGAGGTAGCATTGTCTTTTTCTATATTGGCTACAAAGCCAAGCTCGTTAATGCTACTTTTGATTTCCTGCAATTCTTCTTGTAATACATCATAGTTTTTGTGTAACAGCACAATATTAATTGTTAAATATCCAAAGCTAACATTATCAGATTCTAGCTCTAAAATTGCATTTGTTACCTCATCTCCATCACGTACAGCAGATAAATCAACATTATTACTTTCTCTATTGTTGATTGCTTCGTACATCATGGTGAACATAGATTTTGACCGTTGATAATGATTTTTTTGGATTGCCATTAATTCTTTTTTAGATTGGTCTTTAGATAGTCCAATCCAGCGTGTACAGAATCTATATTCACTTTGCAAGGAATTAAGCCGATCAAACATAGTGGGGTATGTAGTAGTTGGTAAATCTTTAATACCAATAACACCAATATAATGATCACCTAATTTAGGTGATCGACCTGTTAATAATGGGGCATCACTTAAATTTTGTGTAATAAAGAAATTATTCTTAGTTTTAATTGGATACCATTGATCGGAGATGGTGCTGTGTAAATAAGTAAGAGTTTCTTCACGATTTAATGGAGTTACAAATGGCATAGCTTTTTGTAATAAAAGAACAATATCATTACAGTTGTCTAAAAAATTTGATTCAGTTTCTTTTAGACTGTCTAAATAATTTTGGTCTATATTATCTAATTCAGATTCCACTAATTTAGGATTAAAAAGTGCAAATACATCCTTAAATAATCCTTTAAATTCCTTAAAAACAGCTTTATTATCTTTGTCAATCGCATTTCCAACACGTTTTAATAATTCGTTTGGTTCTCTATATACAATCGTAAGATAATAGCGGATTCTAAAGTTACGTGAATTAGTGAGATTTTCTTTCCGAATTACATCAAATTCACGTTGTAAGTCATTTTCTGTGGAGAGTTCGATATAATCTGAATCGTACTCTTTTTGTGATTCAAAAAATAACATAAATCCATGAGGAATCCGTTTTAATGCATTGTTGACACGTTCAAAATACATGGAAAAGTCATCATTGGTTAAGCAAGAACAATCTGCTCCATAAAATGAATATGTTTTTTGTAAGGTATTGTTATTATTAAGAATCACATTATTATTTGTCATGGCAAGCCAAGTAACGACTTCAGATAAGTCCGCATATTTTTTTGCCAAAATAATCTCCTTTCTAGACACATATTGTGTGAACTTTTAATGAAAATAAATATTTTTGAATTTTAAATTTTCCTTTAAAATTGGAATAAGATTAACGTCAATTCTATTAATTATTACTAGTAATGAGTAAATTGCAATAATTGGTAAAATCGCTCTAAATGTTTTAAATAACATAATGCTACCAATTGAAGATAGAAAAATTAAGATAAAATACTCTCGTTTAACACCGCCCCAAAGAAGTGGTTTATAGAGAGATTTATAGGTGTTTATTTCCATAATGCACTCCAGATTAGCTACCAGTAACAAGACCAATAATGGAAGGAGCCCAGATAGCAATACATACAGCAACTAGAATGATAAAGATTTTTTTAATTCCATCACCAAGATTTCCCATAAATAAACCGATTGCAGCGATAATTAAACCTAATGTTGCTAAGATTTTAGCAGTTTTACCTGTTAAAGTATCTACAAGTTGATCTAAAAAATGTTCCCAAGGCATTAGAGCTTGACCGCCAGAACCAGTTAATTTTTTGCTGGAGTAATCAGCAGCAAAGCTAAAATCAGTGAAAAGTGATAATGCAGTAAATCCTAACACTGCAAAGGATGTATATTTTACAGTCTTTTTAAAATCTTCATTAATTAAAATGGAGTTTACTTTGTCAGTAGCAATTTCCATAGCAGCCTTCATACGTTTTGTTTCCAAAAGGTTCATGTCTTTCTTTCCTTTCATAATAATAAAAATTGCAAAAAAACATAATACTAATTATGAGTTGTCATTAGATAGTGTTTATAATATAAATACAATTTACAATATAAATAATATTAATATTGTAAATAGTGTAAATAGTGTAAATAATATAAATATTGTGTAATGTAAGTAAAACATAATCTTACAAGTGTTTATAAACAAAGTTTTGTGTCACAATATCATAACTATCTAATTCTAAAATTTCTGTTACTTTACGTTTCGTTCCGTTAGGAGTAACAATTTTTTGAATAGATACGAGGGCATCTACAGTAGAACCAATTAGAGAGCGAATATCTTCTGTGGCCATAGTAGAATTTTCTTTAGCTAAATACTCTAATCGCATTAATCCATCCATCGCATCGTTGGCATGAGTGGTTAAAAATCCACCAGCATGTCCAGTATTCCATGCTTTTAATACATCAAAAGCCGAGTTATCTCTAACTTCACCAACAATAATTCTGTTAGGAGAAAGTCGCATGCAAGAATAAACCAGATCTCTCATTGTGATTTTGACGGATTGTAAGTTTTGACTAGTCATAAGTTTCATAACATCATCTGAGGAGCATTTTAGCTCTGGAGTATCCTCTAAAATTATGATTCGATCATTAGGAGTTAATTCACTCATCTTTTTTAGTAAAGCATTTAGAAATGTTGTTTTACCAGACCCAGTAGCACCAATTAGAACAATATTTTTATGTTCTTTAATTAGAGATACGATAGTATCGTAATAATGTTGACTAAGGATTCCAGTTTCAACATAGGATTCTAGGGAGTAGATAATTTGAGGCTTTTTACGGATAAAAAATGTAGGTCTTGTTACAGTAGGTGGATACATAATTTGAATACGAATATCCAAAGTATCCACTTCAACACCAAGGATTGGTGTTCGTTCTGTAATTAATTGTCCATTATAGCCTGATATGGATTGGCAAATACTACGAACAGTACTCTCTTCCATTTCTATGCCAGTATCTATACGTCCAATATTGGTTTCAAATCTCAGATGGTAATCTTCATTGATATACATTTCTGTAATTTGTGGGTGGTGTAAACCACTTAAAATAACATTTCCTAGGGAATTTAAAATGTAATCAGTGTTACGGATTCTCTCTTCAGAGACTTCTCCCTTATCACGTAATGGCTTTAAATATAATCTTGATACATCTTCTTCAGAAATATATTCTAAAGGCTTTAATTGAGGATACTCCTTCATGAATGAAGTGAGTGTATCAAAATTATTCATCATCTATATCTTGCTCTGGTTCTTCGGTTGTGGAGGAACTATTGTCATCAAGTGATGGTGCCGTAGTGAAACGAGTTTCGCCTAAAGCTATTAATGCATCATGCATGGAAGGATTTTCCAAGGCTTTCATAGTAGCACCTATAACAAAGGCAATCCCATTGGAATCAGAAGAGTAAAAATCAATGCCTACTTCTTCTAAAGTAGCAAATAATTTGATAGCAATATCTTTTTGAAGGCTTCGCTCTTTCTGTGTGAGTGTAGCCATTTGTTTCTCTAATTTTTCTTTTAGAGATTGACGTCTCTCTTGAATCGCTTTAATTCGCTCCCTTGACTTTGCAATATTTAACTTTTTAGTGGTGAGATCACTCATGAATAACCCCCTTTCAGTGAAAGAAAATAATGTAAATTATGCATACAATAAAAATAATATAAATAATATAAATGTTATTTACAATATAAACAATATTTATATGATAAATATAATATCGTATAGCATTAGATTAACTGGAAATATAGGCAAGGGAAAATAGTAAATTAGAAGTGTATTTTATGTTAGGTTTGGTGTACTACATACTATCCCTATACCCTATATTTCCAGTTTTATTTAGTTTTTTGCCTAACTCAATCTTTTTGATCATGTCAGGGCAAATAAACCACTTGTTTTTTGGTGAACGAATCGTTAGTGACTCAATAATAACTACTGACTCATTAGCAAGTTGAGTAATAGTTTCAGAAGCCATTAATAGAGGACGTTCTTTTTCAATCCATGTTACAGAGTCTTGATCCCAGGGTAGAATACTATTTTTGCCACTTTTTTGTTTCAACAAAATAGTTTGCTTACCGAGTACGTTAGAAAGATATTCTGGAGTTTCTTTATCCCTTGGTGATAAGAATATTTGCGTTACTGCGTTTGTCAGAATTTCCATATTATTATAGGTTGTTTTAATCTGATCTAACCCTTGTACAACAATTAGTGCTTTAAAACCATAAGAGGCAATATAGCCTAATTGGCGGACAAAGTTTTCCATTTTACCAAAAGCAGGAAACTCATCTATGAGTAGTAAACACTTATGAAGTTTCTTAGCCTTGGCTTCGTTTTCTGTACCGCGAGTAATAATAAACTCCATAATGAGTTTAAAGAGTTTACCTACACGCCCCATATCTGATGGCGGAACAACAAGGAATAAGTCTGTAGGAGTTTTACGACCCCTAATATCACCTAAGATAAAATCACTGGTGGAAGTATTATCCACAATGATTTTTTCGCCAAAAATATCTAATGCCGTAATGGCAGTAGATAAAACAGAACCGCCTTCGCCTTCAGGCTTAGATAAAAAGGCTCCAAATTGCTGCATCACAATAGGGTGCATTCTAGGTGTTTTTAAGGCTTCAGGTGTGAATGTAGTAATCTTTCTAGCATCTTTTTCTAAAATCTCTAGTAATAAGTATGGTAAATCACTCGTTTTATTATGCACAAAGAGATGTACAGGAAAGTGATAGTGTTTTAATTCATTTTCTAACTTTTCATTGAAAGAAATTGGTTCATTCGTAAATTCATCTAATGAAACTGTTAAAAACTCTCTCACATGATATAAAGAAGTTTCAATATATCCCTCATCAGTAGGCTCTAATTTATTTGTCATATTGTACTGAGCATGCTTATATTTTAGATGGGTTAGACACCCTACAAGTAATGCTTTAGCATTCGTTTTCCAATGAGCATCTTTTCCATCAGGCGGCCCTACAATAATATCTAGTAAGTTTTCAACATCTTTTCCTTCGTTAGGAGTTCCCCAGCGAATTTCATTGACTGGATTAAACCTATACGTAGGCCGTGTATCTGTAGGAGCAAATGAAATAACTTTATGCCCCATTACATATTTTCTATATGCACCAGACATTTGTAAGTTTTCTTCTTTTAAGTCAGAAACAATACAAGAACCTTGCCATGTAAGTAGGGTAGGGATAATAATACCGATACCTTTACCAGCACGAGAGGGAGCAATTAGAATACTATGCGTAGGATTTGATTGTGGATCTACAATATATTTTCTACTAGATAATGTTAGATTGGAAAATAAATTAATCCACCTATCTAGCGTACTAGATGAAATAGAACGACTTACTTTTTCTCTATCGAATCCAGAAAATGACCTATTCTTAAAGATATATGTAAGACGTTTAAAGAAAACAATTAAAGATTGAGAAAAGTTAAATAGATTCTCATAATTTACCCCTGAATACCAAGTTCCACAAATAACACCGCCCTTGAGCTTATTAGGAGAAACAAGTAATTTCTTACTTTCTATCTCGCTTTGCTTAGCCCATTTTGCTGTACCAGAAGAGGTTAATTCTTTACTTTCAGATAGCTTTTTAATTACAAGAATTACTAGAATACTAATAACAAAGCCAGCAAGCATCCATGTATTTCCAGCTTGTATTAGATTAGGAATATATTTTTTATACCGTATAAATACATATAGGAAGGTAAACGGAGCATATATCTTTCCATCATGCCAACCAAATTCTTTAATGACGGAATCATATCCAGAGGCTTCTAGTAATTTTTGCATGGCTATATCTTGAAATAGCCAATTTATGCCTAAAAAGATAAGAGAATTAATTAAAAATTTCTTCATATTATCTACTGTAAGGGCGGATGCGAATATCTGTACCTAACATAATATTAAATTGGTACCCTTCACGAATGGTTCCTGTTGGCGGAACTTCTGAATTTTGCTTAGTCTGATCTGAAATTGTTTGTAAAATTTCAGCAGTAGCAAGGCGAAGGGCTTCTTTAGCAGGACTTTCTTCTTGAGTATTAGAATATCCAGAGCTTGTTCCGTTGGAACTTGTCATTTGAGATTGAGATGTTGTTTTTGAGTTGTTAGATACGGAAGAAAGAACACTTGCCAAAATACTGCCAGAGAAAATACCACGGATTTTTTGCCAACTATGGGTAGTATATTTATCTTTAATACCAGATTGGCCAACTCCATCAATAGCTCCATAGTCTGGGAGTTCAATATTATGTCCATTAGGGAAAATCACCCTATGGAAAGATAAGTTTACACGAGTACCAATAAAACCAGTAGGTTCACCAATCAGTTTTGATCCAGCTGGAATGAGTAAGTTTTCCCCTGTCACAGAGTCATATACATTTTGACGAACAACAGCAATAACGGGAGTATTCATGTTATCAGTTACAATTGTTGTAAGTAATGTAGATGGAATAACAGTTCCAGCTTGTAATACCTCGTTAGCTTTTACAATTTGATTAGAAGTATAGCCAGATGGCGTAGCAGCATAACTAGAAGAACCAAATACGACAGATATACCTAACATAGCTAATACAGGAAGTGCTTTTTTATTTAAAAATTTCATAAATTCACCCCCTTATTTAACCACAGAAATATAATTATCTTTGGAGTAATTATTGTAGTAATCGTTGGCATTTTCTACTGTTGTATTCGATGCAGAAGTAGCTTCTTTTTTATCTTCTTTTTCTTGTTTTAGAGTAAAAAAGATAGGACTTCTTGAGCCATCTAAATCTTCTTTAGCACGAGTTTTTACTTGAGCTTTATATTCATTTCTAGCTTCTTTAGCATCTTCTTTTGCTTCTTTTTCTTCATCACTTAATACAATCGGTTGCGGCTGACTAGTTGCCACTACAGTATTTGGATTCACGCTAGAAGTTGCATGTACATCCCCATGCTCGTGGAAATGATCATGGTCGTGATCATGGTCATCCACTCCTTCTTCATTTGCATGTTCATGACTATCCATTTGTTTTTGATTAGAAGAATTAGTAGATTTTGCTTTTTCTAAATTATTTAGTTTATCACTTGTCAAAGAAGCCGTTGAAACATTTCCAGAATCTTTATTAGTATTCGATTTTACGGTAGAATCATCACCGCCACTCATAACGGCAAAAATTAACACACCAATAACTACGGCAGCAATAGAACCGAGAAGTAAGTTATTTACTTTTTTAGGAGCTTCTGATTCAGGTTCAAGGGACAGACCTTGAGAATCTTGAACTAATTCATCAGGTTCATTCTTTTTTCTAAATAAATTTTTAATTTTAGATAACATCATACGCCCCCTTAATTTTTATCTATCGCTGGTAATACCATCGGAGAAGTAGCTGGTGCACTAGGTAGCTCCATTTGACTAGGTGTATTCATAGAACCAATATCTGCTTCTAGTTTTTGAATCATCTTATCTATTTCTTCATTACTGATAAGTTTAGTAGATTCTTGTTGTGGAGCAACTTGAGGTTGTTGCGTATCTCGAATAAACTCTTTTTGTTCTTCCACGTGCTTTTTATGCTCTCTTTCAGCTTTACCTACATAAGTGTCTTTAAAAGTTACTGTTTCTGCTTGTGTATTACTATGTAATAACTTTAATAACGGTTCAGGTTGCATTTGCTTATTTAACTCAATTTTATCTGGAGAAGGAATTGTTTGTTGTTTCTCATCTTTTGTAATCATGAGATATGAGTTTTGATTAAATACTAATTTAATAGCTGGCATAATCTTATCTACTTCTAATACATTTCCTTTTAACCGATAATTCACTAATTGAATTTTATTCTTTTGGAATTTGTCATAAGAATACACGGTAGGGAAGTTATCTTGTACATTTTCTGGAAGTTCAATGTATGTTTTTGTTCCATCATCAAATACAGATTTTGGCAAGAAGTCTTGAGGCACGTGATGGTTCTTTTTCACTTTATAATTAATATATAAAGCTCGATTTGCAAGAGCCTTCTCTTTTTGTTCTTGAGCTTCTTTTTGCAATCTTAATTGTTCTTGTTTTTCTAAATAATCTGCTTTATCTTCATTAGGGAAAATAAAAGCTACAGAGTATTCGGTTTCGTTTGTAGAATTAACGAGTAATCTATAACTCCGTTTATCCGTATTAATGATAAAGTTTGTTCGTAGGTCGCTTGCTAGTGGCTTAATATATACATGTTGAATCCCACCTACTACATCATGATCTACGCTCCATTGAGTACTGTTACCAGTAGCAATTTTTTGTAATACTTCATTAGGGCGTAGTTGAACATCTGTTATATACCCAACTCTTGTATTTATTTCAAATTGCTTATATTCGCCATAGGTGTATACATTAGTAACACCATCACGATAGGTCGGATAATATTGTGTACCTTCAGCAAATGTTGTAGAACCTAATGCAGTAGTTAATGCAAAAGCAGCGAGAGCAATTTGTAATGATTTTTTCATTATTTATTCACTCCTTCAGCTACATTTTCTTCGGTTACTGTAAAGTCAGTAATAAACAATCCGTTAGGATTTGTTTCTAATAATTGAGGGTTAGAAATTGATTTCTTTTCTAACTTATAAATTCCAACATATTGCTTAGGTTTTTCTTTACCAAAAGTTTCTTTCCAACGGATTTGATAAGTATCTGAATATCCAGATACACGATCAAAAGAAAGAATTTCTACTTTATTTACACCTTTAGCAATACTCTTTTCAATTTCTGTTACATAGAAATCTTGGAATTTTTGAGCAGCACCTTCTGTTAAAAATGTAGTTGCAGCTTTTAAACGTTCGCCAAGTACTTTTTTGTCATTGGGTACGCTACGAGTATCTACTACAAATTTCTTTAAGAAATACGCAATTTCTGCGGAAGTAGTTTCACGCTTTACCTCTGTCAATGCACCTAATGAATGAGCGTATCCAGTTTGTTCATCCACATTAATTACATACGGAATAAATGTGGAACGTGTAGCTACATACGAAGCACCAGCAATAGCAATGACACTAGCTAGTCCTAAACAAAGTGAAACTCTTTGCCATGTTCTAATGGCTCGATCTTTTTGTGACAAGATATTGGCAGAAATGACAATTCCTGCATCTTGTGATTGTTCTTGTAATGTTGTACTCATTACATCTCCTCTTCTAAGATAATTTCAGGATTTGGACATTTAGTAAATAGAGCATCTTCCAATTTATCTTCTAATATGATTAAAGCAAAAAATCCAATATTAAGGGCAGCCGAAATATATCCAAGATACAATGGGTCATCTAATAACCATTCAAATTCTTGTGAAAAAAATAAAATTATAAAAGATAGACTAAGTAGTATTGCCATAAATATGCCTTTTAATACTAGAAGAATTTGTATCCATAATAGAAGATTGGATGTTGAAAGATTTTTCATATAAGCCTCCTATTTCATAAATATCACCTCATTTTTGAGAAACTATATAAAAACAACCTATCCAGAGAAAACGACTACATAGCAAAACTCAACTTTAATGAAAAGTAAGAAGATTTTATTGAGTAAAATGTATAAGAACTGGATAGGTTATTTTTATTTGTTTGTGTGTGTATAAAGGATTGTTAAAAGGATGCCTCAAACGGAGAGAATGTGAAATCTCCATTACAAATCAATTACACGTAAAAAATCAAAAAAGAGAATAACATAAAAATATTATTGATTTCTTCAATCAGCCTATCGAAGATATTAAAGAAAAAATCAATACCTTACCTACTGAATTAATTACTTCCAATCAGCCTATTGATACATCGTGTAAAGATATTAATGACTATTTAATAAAGCATTGGTCTTAATCCGTTCATATTAATCAAATATTTGTTTTTAGTGTAATTACGATAGAAAGAAAGACATCTGAACTTAGATAGGGTAGGTTTCTATCATCTGTAATCTTGAGGCACATTTATTGTAACATTAAAATGAACAAAAAGCAAATTTATTTATATAAAAAAATAAAAATGTTTAAAATTAAGTAAAAATAGATATTCAATTAAATATTTTGTTCACAAATTGGATTAAAAATTGTATAATAAAGAAAAGACTTAGGGGAAAAACGTGCGAATGCACGTTTTCGAGTGCCGACAGGCACTCTTAAAAAATATAGAATGCCCATTTACACAGATACCCTTCATTAGAAACAAAAAAATAAATTTTTGGCTAATGAAGGAGTATCTGTAATGGGCTTTTCTACGAAAAGAAATAAAACGTACCGTTTTATAGTCAGTATCTATATGGATACTGACCCATCCGCCCTACGGTACGTTGGAAAGGAGGTTACATGGCTACTTATTATTGCAGTATGAAAGTTGGCAATAAAAATACAGGTGCATCAGCATCAGCACACTTCGATTATATTAACCGTGAAGGTAAATATAATACTAGAGATGAAGATCTTGTTGCTACTGGATCTGGTAATTTACCAGAGTTTACTGATGGCGATGCAAAAGAGTTTTTTAAAGCATGTGAACGTCATGATATTAGAACGCACAGAACTATCACATTTACGCTTCCAAATGAATTACCAAGAGAAGCACAATTAGAAATTGTAGAAGAATACCGCAAAGTAGTAGCCCCTAACCTACCATATGCTTATGCTATCCATGAAGTAGATAGTGCTATTTATGGAGAAAAAAATCCACATTGTCATCTTATGTTTTCTGAAAGAATTGTTGACGAAAGAGTTCAACATTTGGGCGAAGAAGATTTTTTTGCTAAACGAGGAAAAACTATACATGGCTATGAATATGGCGGTAGTGTAAAAACTAGAATGTATGCTGGAAAATCTAAAACGAAACAAATTTATGAAATTCGACAAACATTAGCAGATATTACAAATAAAAAATATGAAGAATACGGATTAGATATTCGTATTAGTGCAGATACACTTGCAACACAAGAAAAATCTGCACAAAAAAGTGGTGAAGTAGAAGTAAATTTACCAGAACAACCGACCTTTCCAAGATTAAGCCGTGAGATGTTTCACAAGTATAAACATGTGATTAAAGAGGCTGTTGTACAAATGGAAAATACAAAGGTGATGGAAGTTCCTGAAGAAGTAAAAGAACGTATTTTGTACGAGCAAGAACGTATTTTGACTAAAGAATTAAAGAAAAATTTAGGAGAGTATAAAGAGAATATTTTAGATAATCAAGAGGCAATGAAATATGCTGTTAATGCTCTTTTAAAAGAACGTCAAATTGTGCAAGATGTGTTCTATTCTCCATTCCATCGACAAGATTATTTTTCCTACAGTGTAGAAGGTATTGAGATACAAAATACTACACAGGAAGAAGCAAATTATACCTCTTTAACAGCAAGAGAGGATCTTCGTAATGCTGAAATTGATTACATTTATGGAGAAAAAGAATTACATCGTCTGTTGAAAGATACAAAAATTGCTATACGAAAAATTGATGATGAAATCAATTATCTAAGAACTATGAGTAATGAAAAATTACAAACTATGATACTAGATCAAGAGTCTAATGGGGAATATTCTTATACATTACATAAAATCAATAGAAAAGAAGCATTGATAGCTCATTATGAAGAAGTAAATAAAGAAAATGAGGCAATACTACATCGTAAAGAGCTTGAAGAATTGTATAGGGATAAAGAAAAGTTAGAAATTGATGTATCGGCTCAAAAAGAAGAAGTATTAGAAAAAATAGAAGAACGTGTAGAAATATTGGAATCTTCTAAAATGAATTTGGAAGATTTATTAGAAACTGCACAACAAGTATCTAATTATGAAGAGTTAGAAACTATTCATCAAGAAGAATTGACAGAACAAGTTGTAGAGAAAAAACATGAACGTTTATCTGAACAAATAGATAAAGCTGCATCGGATCAGGTAGAAGCAATTGAACAGGCAAGTAAAGAACTTACTCCTGACGACAAACTCAAATTAAAAATTAGAGATAGATTATTAAATGAAGCAACTAATGGAGAATATGGAAAACTAAAAGAAAAACTCCGCTCAAAAGAAAGTTTAATTGAATATCATAAAAATAAAACAAAAGATATAGATCAGATGTACAAAGTAAAATATGAGGCTGACTACTTACGTACACAAATGCGAAATATAGAAATGGAATACGTAACTCCTGCATTAGAAAAAGAAGTAGAGGCAGAGTTTAACAAAGTAAAACAAAAACAGAAAGGAGTATATACGAAATCTAAGAAAAAATTAGAAAAAATTGCCAATAGTAAGCGAGTAAATCCTAAAACTAAACATAAAGCATCAAAAGTGTTAACGGCAATTAATAAATTAACTAGTGGTGTATCTAATATGCCAACTAATATAAATAGACCAGCACCAATTAGAGGGCAACGTGGGTTGCATGCTGATCGTATTCACGTAGAAGATGATTTGATTAGGTAAAGGAGACATGATATGAGTGATTATTCTATGAATGAAGATGAATTTTTAGATGCCTTTAATGGCATGCAAAAGGAACGTGGTATACATATTAGACCTGCATATAATCGTCTGTGGGAACAAGTAGAACATAAACCTATCGAAATGCAACGAGAGTTAATGAAAGAAACTTTTGATGACTATGAAGTAAACTATGAAAAAGATGGATTTGTATATACAGAAGCCTATAAGCAATCTGCTGAACTTCGTGATGAAATCCAAGATAAACTTCAAGAATATAATCAAAATATCATTGATCAAATTAATGCTCAATTGGAACTTGCTAAGGAAGATGATATGGAATTAGGGGCAGATATGCCACCAGTAGAACTTGCTAAGGAAGAAGATTTAAATAATCCAGAGTTATTAGAAAATTTTGCTATTAACGTATTAGGTGAAAATTATGGAAGAGCTGAAGAGCAAGAATTAGAAGATACTTCTAAAGAAGAAGTGGTTGTACCTGATGAAATTGAAGATGAAGATCTTCGACAAAAAGTTAGAGCGGAAGCAAATGAATTATTTAGTGCTTATGTGGCTTATGTAAAAGAACCTAATGAGAAAAAATTACGTCAATTAAATACTAAAATTAAGGAATATAACAAAGACGCTCAAACTTTAAAAGATAGAAAACCAATTCCAGAATATATTGGTGAAATCCATAAAAAAGAATTGGCGGGTAAAATTGATAGATCATTCCTAACACATGCCATTCAGGATATGAAAGCCGATCAAAAAGCAGTTATACATATGTATTTAATTAATAAAAATATTTACGCAGAAGATGTAGCAAGAGTAATCCAAAAAGCACATACTGAAAAATTAGATGCCACTGATATGTTTAAAGAGTTTAGCAAGATTGCCAATGAAAATAAACGAACTAATGCAAAAGAATTAAAAGAAAATGGTCAATCCATGGGAATTTAATAAAGTAGGTATATATAATAGAGATTTCTAATTGCAGTGATTTTGGGGAAATAAATAGGAAGGTGACAGTATGAAACGAATAAAGCCAAGGCGAAGAATAGTTAATATTAAAAATTGTGGAGATATAGAAATAATTAATGACTTTACAGGGAGAGTTATTGATCATTGGACTCATTGGTTGCAATATAAAGGTAGACCTTGTAGGGATTGGCAAATTTGGAAAGCTAGTGATTTAGTATACAACGGATTTAATAAAAGATACCAGTATCGTAAAAAAATTGTAAAGAGTGGTAAAAAGAAAAAAGAACAGGAATTAAAAAAATTGAAAAATATAGCTTAGAAAAATTTATAAAAAATTGTGGGATACAAAAGGAAAATGGATAGAGAATTTTAAAGGAGAGGAGGAACTTTATGAGTATGAATGATGTAGAAGAACAATTTATGTTATTAAAGGTAAGAACAGAAGAAATGGAGCAGAAAATAGCTCAATTAGAAGAAGCATTACAGAATGCACAATCAAAAAATAATGAGTTACAAGCCGAACTTAATTGTATGAAAGAACGACATAAACATTTGGGCTGGAGTAGATAAAATGAGTAAAAATAATTAGAAAGAGGTAGATAGTATGAACGTATCAAATATTCATGGTTGGATGTTATGGGTAGAACCAGAAAGTTGGGAACAGAATACGGAAATTTATGTGGTTTATGATTCATTTGAAAAAGCAAAATCTAAACTAGAAAGTACTTATAAAAGAATTATTAATAGAGACATTTCTAGAGATGAATTAATGGACATATTTTCTGGAAGTATACCAACAATACTAACAAAACAAATTTATATTATGGAAGTAACTGGATATATTCCTGGTGTAGATGTTGATGTATTTTTAGATAGTCAAGATAAAACAATGATTGATGATACTGATGGGAAAGCATATATCGTTGAGGTTAATGAAACAAAAAAAGAAAAATTACAACAAAAATTACAGGATGCCTATGAACAGTGGCTAAAAGAAACAGGATTATTTCCAATACATTGGGAAATGATACCATGGGTAATTGTAGACGTTGAAAAGGAGTTATATATAAGTGAAAAAATTAAATTATCTTAAAAATGAATTAGGTTGTAAAACAAATGAGGATTTAATTAACTTTATGTTAAAAAACCCTAAGCATCCAAGAACTATTGAATTGAAAGAAATTTTACAATTTTTAAAACTAAATGAGGGTAAAAATGAGTGGAAATAAATCAATTTATGAACTTTTTGGAAAAATATTACAGAATACTAAGCAGGAACTTGGGTGTAAGACAAACGAAGAGTTACTTGACTTTATGTTAGAAAATCCTAAAGATCCAAGAACTAGGAAATTGATAGAAATTATACAGTTTTTAGAGCTATGAAGGTAAAAAATGAGTGAATATAAAACAATTTATGAACACTTTGGATGTAACTCCAAAGAAGAATTATTTAAAGAGTTAGAACTTGAATCTCCAAAAGTACAAGAGTTAATGGATTTATATAAACTGGTTAATGATAAAGCGAATATAACATTAGATGAAAAAGATGTTGTAGATGATTTTATTCGAGAGCATAATTTATACCCACCAGATGATACCAATAT